>JAAYVT010000619.1 GCA_012517025.1 Phyllobacteriaceae bacterium
CGCGCCCGGCCTCGCTCGTCTGACGCTCGCAAACCTCCCGGCCCCCACCGGCCGTTCGTCCGTTTCCTCACGGGATTGCTCATGTCCGTTTCGCTCAGCCGCCGCTCGCTCCTCGTCGGCGCCGCCTCGCTCTCCGTGGCCCCGTTCGCCGTCGCTCCTGCCCGCGCCGGCGTCGACCCCGCCGCCGTCTTCGGCGACCCCGACGTGCCGGTCCTCGGCAACCCGCACGGCGACGTCGCCGTGGTGGTGTGGTTCGACTACCAGTGCCCGTTCTGCAAGAAGGTCGAGCCGATCCTCAACGAGGTCGTCCGTAAGGACGGCAAGGTCGCGCTGCTGCTCAAGGACTGGCCGATCTTCGGCGAGATGTCGACGCAAGCCGCCCGCGCCGTGTGGAGCGCCCGCCGCCAGAACCGCCTCTCCGCCCTGCACGACCGCCTGATGGCGGTGAAGGGCCGTCCCGATCAGGCCCGTCTCGACGCCGAGATCGCGGCGAGCGGCCTCGACCGCGCCCGTCTCGACGCCGACGTCGCATCCGACACCGCCGCCTTCGACGCCCTCGTCGCCCGCAACGGCGCCCAGGCCGAGGCCTTCGGCTTCCCCGGCACGCCGGCCTTCGTGATCGGCTCCTTCGTCTTCCCCGGCGTCCTCGACGCCGGCGGCTTCGAACAGGCGATCGCCGACGCTCGCAAGAAGCACTGAGCCGTCGCGCGTCTGTCGGATTTGCGACACGCTCGGTCGGAATGTCGCGCGACCAAAGTCTTGCGAAAAATCACGTATATCAGTGAAAAACGGCGGTTTTCCGCCGTTTTTTCGTTTGGCACGGCTGATGCGTAATTCCTCCCCGAGAGGCCGGTGGTCCACCCGCGACCGGCGACGAGATCGAGGAGAGGCGACATGCACATCGTCGTCTGCATCAAGCAGGTTCCGGACAGCGCCCAGATCCGCGTCCACCCCGTGACCAACACGATCATGCGTCAGGGTGTGCCGACCATCATCAACCCTTACGACCTGTTCGCCCTGGAAGCCGCTTTGCGTCTGCGTGACGAGCACGGCGGCGAGGTCACGGTGCTCACCATGGGCCCGCCGATGGCCGAGGACAGCTTGCGCAAGGCGCTGACCTTCGGCGCCGATCGGGCGGTGCTCCTGACCGATCGCTTCTTCGCCGGCTCCGACACGCTGGCGACCTCTTTCGCGCTCTCCCAGGCGATCGCCAAGATCGGCGAGGTGTTCGGCGCGCCGGACATCGTCTTCACCGGCAAGCAGACCATCGACGGCGACACCGCCCAGGTCGGCCCCGGCATCGCCAAGCGGCAGAAGCTGTTGCAGCTGACCTACGTTTCGAAGATCAGCAGCCTCGATCTCGCCGCCGGCCGGATCAAGGTCGAGCGTCGCGCCGAGGGCGGCGTCCAGGTGCTGGAGACCAAACTGCCGGTGCTGATCACCATGCTCGAGGGCTCCAACGACATGCGCCGCGGCTCGATGGTCGACGCGTTGCGTGCCGCCCGCGCCGAACTCGTCGTGTGGTCGGCCAAGGACGCCGGCATCGAGGACCTCTTGAAGTGCGGCCTGCGCGGATCGCCGACCGTGGTCAAGCGCGTCTTCGCGCCCTCGCCCCGCGCCGAGAAAGCCGAGCAGGTCGAGGTCAAGCCCGCCGCGATCGAAACCGCCGACGCGCTCATCGCCACCATCTTCGGCAAGCTGCCGGCCCTCGAGGCCGAGCTCGTCGAACTCCATCAGACGCTCTGAGACGGGGAGGGGAACCCATGTCCACCGCTGCGAACACGCCCGCTCCCGCCGCCGGCGGCCGCGCCGGAATGAAGAAGGAACTGCCCGAGCACTTCAAGGCCTACAAGGGCGTCTGGGTGTTCGTCGAGGTCGAGCGCGGGGTGGTCCATCCCGTCTCCTTCGAACTCCTCGGCGAGGGCCGCAAGCTCGCCGACCAGCTGGGCGTCGATCTCGCCGGCGTCGTCCTCGGCCCGAAGGGCGAGGGGACGAACCATGCGATCGCCGAGAGCTTCTGCCACGGCGCCGACCTCGTCTATCTGATGGAAGACGCGCTCCTCGCCGACTATCGCAACGAGCCCTTCTCCAAGGGCCTGACCGACCTGGTCAACACCTACAAGCCGGAGATCCTGCTGCTCGGCGCCACCACCCTCGGCCGCGACCTCGCCGGCTCGGTGGCGACGACGCTTCTGACCGGTCTCACCGCCGACTGCACCGAACTCGCCGTCGATGCCGACAAGTCGCTCGCCGCGACCCGCCCGACTTTCGGCGGCTCGCTGCTCTGCACCATCTACACGCTGAACTTCCGCCCGCAGATGGCGACGATCCGCCCGCGCGTGATGGCGATGCCGAAGCGGGTGGAGAAGCCGATCGGCAAGGTCGTCGTCCATCCGCTGAACATGGTGGAAGAGGACATCGTCACCAAGATCCTGTCCTTCGTCCCCGATCGCGAGGCCGGCAAGGTCAATCTCGCCTACGCCGACGTGGTCGTCTCCGGCGGCCTCGGCATGGGCGCGGTCGAGAACATGCAGCTGGTCAAGAACCTCGCCAAGGCGCTCGGCGCCGAATACGGCTGCTCGCGCCCCCTGGTGCAGAAGGGCTGGATGCCGGCCGAGCGCCAGATCGGCCAGACCGGCAAGACCATCCGGCCGAAGCTCTACATCGCCGCCGGCGTCTCCGGCGCGATCCAGCATCGGGTCGGCGTCGAGGGCGCCGACCTGATCGTCGCGATCAACACCGACAAGAACGCCCCGATCTTCGACTTCGCCCACGTCGGCGTCGTCACCGACGCGGTGCGCTTCCTGCCCGCGCTCACCGAAGCCTTCACCCGCCGCCTGTCGCCCCACAACCGCGACAAGCTCGCCGGCTGACCCCGAACCCAGAGGAGATCGTCCGATGATCGACGAAAAATTCGACGCCATCGTCGTGGGTGCGGGCATGGCCGGCAACGCCGCCGCCTACACCATGGCTTCCCGCGGCCTCAAGGTGCTGCAGCTCGAGCGCGGCGAATATCCCGGCTCCAAGAACGTCCAGGGCGCGATCATGTACGCGTCGATGCTGGAGAAGATCATCCCCGACTTCCGCGAGGATGCCCCGCTCGAGCGCCACATCGTCGAACAGCGGTTCTGGATCATGGACGATCGCGGCCACACCGCGATGCAGTACCGCTCCGACGACTTCAACGAGGACAAGCCGAACCGCTACACCATCGTTCGCGCCCAGTTCGACAAGTGGTTCTCGCGCAAGTGCCGCGAGGTCGGCGTCACCCTGCTGACCGAGACCACCGTCACCGATCTGCTGATCGATTCCTCCGGCAAGTGCGTCGGGGTGAAGACCGATCGCGCCGGCGGCGCCATCCAGGCCGACGTGGTCGTCCTCGCGGAAGGCGTCAACGGTCTGCTCGGCACCCGCGCCGGTCTGCGCGAGACGCCGAAGCCGGAGACCGTGGCGCTGGCGGTCAAGGAGATGCACTTCCTGCCCGCCGAGACCATCGAGAGCCGCTTCAACGTCACCGGCGACGAGGGCTGCGTCATCGAGATGGTCGGCACCTTCTCCAAGGGCATGACCGGCCTCGGCTTCGTCTACACCAACCGCGAGAGCATCTCGGTCGGTCTCGGCTGTCTCGTCTCCGACTTCGCCGAGAGCCGCGAAAGCCCTTACGCGATGCTCGAGGCGTTCAAGAACCATCCCTCGATCGCCCCGCTGCTCGCCGGCTCCGAGGTCAAGGAATACGCCGCCCACCTCATTCCCGAGGGCGGCTACAAGGCGATCCCGCAGCTCTACGGCGACGGCTGGGTGGTGGTGGGCGACGCCGCCCACTTCAACAACGCCATCCATCGCGAGGGTTCGAACCTCGCCATGACCTCCGGGCGCCTGGCCGGCGAGGCGATCCATCGCCTCAAGGCCGGTCGCGATCCGATGACCAAGGCCAACCTGAAGCTCTACAAGGAGCTGCTCGACGAGTCCTTCCTCATGAAGGATCTCAAGAAGTACAAGGACATGCCGGCCTTGTTCCACACCAACTCGAAGAATTTCTTCATGTCCTATCCGCAGCTGATCTCCAAGGCGGCGCAGGATTATCTCCGGGTCGACGGCACGCCGAAGCTCGACATGGAAAAGAAGACGATGAAGAACTTCATCAAGACGCGGTCGCTGTTCGGTATGGCGTCGGACGCGGTGAAGCTGGCGCTGGCTTGGCGCTGACCCGCGCCGGGCGGGAGGGGCCGTTCGGCACGAGTTTCGCAAGACCACCGACGTGAGCATGGAGAGCCGGTCGTTCCGGTCGGCTTTCCGACAATTCCGACAGACGCGCGGAATCCCCGCGCACGACAGGAGGACGGATCCATGACCATCGCCGTGCGTGTCGAGGACAAGCTCTATCAGAACCGTTATCTGGTCGACGCCGGTCGCCCCCACATCACCGTTCAGCCGCACGAGACCCCGTCGGCCAACCTCGTGGCCCTGACCACCGTCTGCCCGGCCAAGTGCTACGAGATGAACGAGAAGGGGCAGGTCGAGGTGACCCCCGACGGCTGCATGGAATGCGGCACCTGCCGCGTGCTGTGCGAGGCCTCCGGCGACATCACCTGGGACTACCCGCGCGGCGGCTACGGCGTGCTGTTCAAGTTCGGCTGAACCCGACGGCGGGCGCGTCGCTTCCCGCTTGCGCCCGCCCCCGGCTCGTGATCTTGGGAACGGAGCCCCGTTTTCGAAGATCGCGACGCCATGACCGACGACACCCCCACGCCCGACGATCGCCACAAGGCCAAGATGGCCGCCCGCAAGGCGGTGCAGGACGCCGAGGTCGCCTCCAAGACCATCGCCGAGAAGGGCCTGTTGATCGTCAACACCGGCCCCGGCAAGGGCAAGTCGACCGCCGCTTTCGGCCTCGCGTTGCGCATGCTCGGGCACGGCCGCCGGGTCGGCGTGGTGCAGTTCGGCAAGGGCGCCTGGGTCTCCGGCGAGCGCAAGGCGCTCGAGCGCTTCGCCGATCTCGTCTCCTGGCACACCCTCGGCGAGGGTTTCACCTGGGAGACCCAGGACCGCGCCCGCGACGTCGCCGCCGCGACCCGCGCCTGGGAGAAGGCGCGGGAACTGATGGCCGATCCGACGATCGCGCTGTTGATCCTCGACGAACTCAACATTTCGCTGCGCTACGATCATCTGCCGCTCGCCGAGGTGGTCGAGGTGCTCGCCGCTCGCCGTCCCGATCTCCACGTCGTCGTCACCGGCCGCAACGCCAAGCCGGAGCTGATCGCCGCCGCCGATCTCGTCACCGAGATGGGCGCGGTGAAGCACCATTTCGCGGCCGGCGTGAAGGCCCAGGAAGGCATCGAATTCTGATGACCACGCCGACGAGACGCGCCAAGGCGCTGATGTTCCAGGGCACCGGCTCAGACGTCGGCAAGTCGCTGCTGGTCGCGGGATTCGCCCGCGCCTTCGCGAATCGCGGGTTGGTGGTTCGTCCCTTCAAGCCGCAGAACATGTCGAACAACGCCGCGGTGACCGCCGACGGCGGCGAGATCGGCCGCGCCCAGGCGCTGCAGGCGCGCGCCGCCCGGATCGCCCCGTCGGTGCACATGAACCCGGTGCTTCTGAAGCCGCAGTCCGACGTCGGCGCTCAGGTGGTGGTGCAGGGCCGCGTCCTCGGCAACGCCAAGGCGCTCGCGTTCCAGTCCTGGAAGCCGCGCCTCGAGGGTGCGGTGCACGAGAGCTTCGCGCGGCTCGCCGCCGAGGCCGATCTGGTGCTGATCGAGGGGGCCGGCAGCGCGGCCGAAGTCAATCTCCGGGCGAACGACATCGCCAACATGGGCTTCGCCCGCGCCGCCGACGTGCCGGTGGTGCTGATCGGCGACATCGATCGCGGTGGCGTCATCGCCCAGATCGTCGGCACCAAGGCGGTGATCGACCCGGCCGATGCCGCGCAGGTGGTCGGCTTCCTGGTCAACAAGTGCCGCGGCGATCCGAGCCTCTTCGCCACCGGTATGGAGACGATCGCCGAGAAGACCGGTTGGCCGGCGCTCGGGCTCGTCCCGTGGTTCCGCGACGCCGGCCTCCTGCCCGCCGAGGACGCGGTGGTGCTGGAGCGCCGCCGCCGGGCCGGCGACGGGGCCTTCACCATCGTCGTGCCGCGCCTGCCGCACATCGCCAACTTCGACGATCTCGACCCGCTCGCCCAGGAGCCCGGCGTCCGCCTCGTCCTGCTCGGCCCCGGCGAGCCGATCCCGGCCGACCCCGACCTCGTCCTGTTGCCCGGCTCCAAAGCGACCATCGCCGATCTCGCCGCGCTGCGTCGCGAGGGCTGGGACGTCGACATCCTGGCGCACGTCCGCCGCGGCGGCCGCGTCTTCGGCGTCTGCGGCGGCTATCAGATGCTGGGCACGCGCGTCGCCGACCCCGATGGGCTCGAAGGCCCGCCGACGGAAGTCCCCGGCCTCGGCCTCCTCGACGTCGAGACCGTGCTCGCCGGCGACAAGCATCTGGAGAGCGTCGCCGGTACGCTGACTGGCTCGAACGCCCCCTTCGCCGGCTACGAGATGCATGTCGGACGCACGTCGGGCGCCGATCGCGCTCGTCCCGTGGTCGATTTCGCCGACGGCCGCGACGACGGCGCGCGCGCTGCGACCGGCCGGGTGGCGGGGTGCTACGTGCACGGCCTGTTCGCCGACGACCGGGCGCGCGCGGCCTTTCTCGCGGAGCAGGGGGCCGCGACTTCCGATCTCGCCTACGAGGCCCGCGTCGAGGCGACGCTCGATGCGCTCGCCGCCCACGTCGCGACCCATGTCGATCTCGATCGGCTGTTCGCTCTCGCCCGGTGACGGGAGGGGTGCGGGGACATCTTCCGAGATCTCACCTTCGGGACGATCGGCCGGAAACTGTCGAAAACCGGAGAGTTTCGTCATGTCTCGATCGATGTTCGCATCCGTCCCCGAAGCCCGAACCGCCGTCGCGACGGATCGATCGATGGTTGCCGCCGAGCGTCTTCGCCACGCTCTCGAGACGCGGTACGACGTTGTGGTAGTTGGTGTCGACGAAAATAATCATCTGTTCGTATGAAATATTATCGTATTTGAAAAATCGGAGAATTTCAGTGTTCTGTCTGCGAATGAAGCGAAGACGTTTCATATGAAATAGAAATAACTGGGGTGTTTCGAACATTCCAGAGTCTGTTGTGTCATCGAAAATGACCAATCGAATGTGGCTTTCTCTCGTGACCGACTTCCTGCGCTTCGCCCTCCGTCGGTTGACCGGTTGGATGGTGATGCTCCTCGCGCTCGCGGCCGTCGGTCTCGTTCTTCTGTTGTATCCGGTTCGCCCGCAGCCACGCGAAAGCCTCGTCGTCGAAGCGACCGCACCGGATGCGCATTCCGTCGTTCGCGTCATGCGTCACGACAACGGGATGGGCTTCGGCCTCGGCGAGGAGTGGGGCGTCGTCCTCGTCGATCGGGAGAGCCGATGGTTCGGCCGCAAGGTCGAGACCGTCGCGGAGTTCGACAGCGACCGTCTCGACGATCGCGCCGTCCGCGTCGAGTGGCGCGACGCCAACCATGCGGTGGTGACGTTGCCCGGCGGAACGCGGATCATCAGCCGCGGGAAGCCCGCCGCCGGCCTCGCCGTCGATCTGCGGACCGCTCCTTGATCCCCGCTCAGACGAGCGCGAAGGCCACCAGCAGCACCGCGAACGCCGTCGCTTGGACGGCCAGCGCCGCGCGGTAGAGCCCGAGCGCCCGGCGGACGTCGGCGGCGACGAGATCGCGCCGGCCGTCGCCCATCCATGCCCCGTCGTAGACCTCGCCTTCGTAGACGCGCGGTCCGGCGAGGGCGAGGCCGAGCGCCCCGGCCATCGCCGCTTCCGGCCAGCCGGCGTTGGGCGAACGGTGGGAGCCGGCATCGCGGCGGATCGCGGCGATCGCGGTGCGGGCGTCGGCGCCCGGCGTGATCGTGGCGGCGAGGACGAGCCACAGCGCCGAGAGCCGCGACGCCGGCAGATTGACCAGATCGTCGCACCGCGCCGCCGCCCAGCCGAAGGCCTCGTGGCGCGGCGTGCGATGGCCGATCATGCTGTCGGCGGTGTTGGCCGCCTTGTAGAGGACGCCGCCGGGCAGCCCCGCCGCCGCCGTCCAGAACAACGGCGCGACGATGCCGTCGGAGAAGTTCTCGGCGAGGCTCTCGATCGCGGCGCGCGCCACGCCGGCCTCGTCGAGCCGGCTCGGATCGCGCCCGACGATCATCGACACCGCCCGCCGTCCGGCCGGAAGGTCGCGCTCCAGCGCCTCGGCGACGGCGCGGACGTGGGTGTCGAGGCTCCGCTGCGCCGGCAGGCTCGCCGCCAGGATGCCGACGAGGAGCAGGCCGGCGAAGCCGGGAACCAGCGCCTCCAGTCCGCTCTGCAGCCCCCACGCGATGCCGCCGGTGATCGCCAGCACGGCGATCAGCGTGACGACGCCGGCGGCCCGGCGCAACGGGGCACCGAAATCGTCGCGGTTGAGAACCCGATCGAACCCGCCGATCAGACGACCGATCCAGGTGACGGGATGGCCGATCGCGGCGTAGAGAGGAGCCGGCCAGCCGACCGCGCCCTCCAGCGCGAGCGCGACGAGCGCCGTCACGAGGGTCGAGGCAGGCCAGGGAACGAGCGACATGAGCGATCCGAAGACGAACGGCGGCAACCGGGGCGAAGCGGCCGCCTCCATCTATCACGGCGGCGATCTCGCGCAAATCCGCGCCCGCTTCCCCGATGCACCGGAGCCCTGGATCGACCTCTCCACCGGCATCGATCCGATCGCCTGGGCGGTGCCGCCGTTGCCCCCGGAGGTGTGGACCCGTCTTCCCGAGCCGGCATCGGTGGCGCGCCTGGAGGCGGTCGCCGCCGCCGCCTTCGGGGTCGCCGATCCCGCTTGCGTCGCCGCCGTGCCGGGCACCCA
>JAAYVT010000620.1 GCA_012517025.1 Phyllobacteriaceae bacterium
CCCAAGGCGCTGGCCGGACCGAAGGCCGCCGATCGGATGTTCTTCACCCGCATGGACGAGGCGTTGGCGAGCGTCGCCGACGACTACTACGTGGTGGTGGTCGACTGCCCGCCGCAGCTCGGCTTCCTGACCATGTCGGCGCTGTGCGCCGCCACCGCGGTTCTGGTCACCGTGCATCCGCAGATGCTCGACGTGATGTCGATGTGTCAGTTCCTGATCATGACGTCGGATCTGCTCGGGGTCGTCGCCGACGCCGGCGGCAACATGGGTTACGACTGGATGCGCTATCTGGTCACCCGCTACGAGCCCGGCGACGGGCCGCAGAACCAGATGGTGTCGTTCATGCGGTCGCTGTTCGGCGAGCACGTGCTCAACTATCCGATGCTGAAGTCGACGGCGATCGCCGACGCCGGCATCACCAAGCAGACCCTCTACGAGGTGTCGCGCGACCAGTTCACGCGGTCGACCTACGATCGCGCGCTGGAGGCACTCGACAACGTCAACGGCGAGATCGAGCAGTTGATCCGCAAGGCCTGGGGGAGGGGGTGATGGCGCGCAAGAATCTCCTCAGCGGTTTGACAGGTGGCGAGTTGCCGGCGGGCAACTCGACTGCGCCCGTCGCGAACGAGGCGCCGGCGCGGCCGGCTCCGGTGCCGCATTTCGGCATCGGCGGCACCCGTGGCGCCATCGGTGCGGTCAGCCGGTCGATCGAGCAGCTGAAGGCCCAGGCGGTCGTCGAGCTCGATCCGCGATCGATCGACGCCTCGTTCATTTCCGATCGTCTGGAGGCTCCGGACGGGACGCACGAGAGCCTCGTCGCGTCGATGCGCGATCACGGGCAGCAGGTGCCGATCCTGGTGCGTCCGCATCCCGAGACCGAGGGGCGCTATCAGGTCGTCTACGGTCACCGCCGTCTGCGTGCCGCCGCCGAGCTGGAGCGGCCGGTCCGCGCCGTGGTCAAGCCGCTGAACGACGAGCAGGTGGTCGTCGCCCAGGGCCAGGAGAACAGCGAGCGGACGGATCTCTCCTTCATCGAACGGGCGTTGTTCGCGGCGCGTCTGGAGGAGAAGGGGTTCGGACGCGAGATCATCATGGCGGCGCTGAGCGTCGACAAGACCGGTCTGTCGCGCCTGATCTCGGTGGCGGTGAAGATCCCGGAGGATCTCATCCGCGCCATCGGCCCCGCGCCGAAGGCGGGACGCGATCGGTGGGTCGAATTCGCCGCCCGGTTGGAGGTGCCGTCGGCGCTCGATCGCGTTCGCGCGCGGCTTCGGGAAGCGAGCTTTTCCGAACGGGGCACCGACGAACGGTTCGTTTGGCTCTTCGATGCCGCCGCCGCGCCCAAGCCGAAACGCGCTCGTCCGGTGGTGCTGAAGGCCGCCGACGGGACGAAATTGGCGAAACTGAGCAGCGAGGCCGGTCGGACGACGTTGATCGTCGACGACGAGGGCACCGCCGGTTTCGGCACCTATCTGGCCGCGACCATTCCGGAACTCTACGCGGCGTTCAAACGCCGCGACGAGGCGTGAAGCGTAAAACCGAGGTTCGAACGGAGATCCACCGGCAAAAGAAAAGGCCCCCGAAACGTCACCGTCCCGGAAGCCCTCTCATCTGTGTAGCGACTGATAGAGAATCACTTCCCGGACTCGTCGTCAAGCGATATCGGCGCCGTTTCGGCGAGCAGGTTTTCTTTGCCTGAAGGAAGGCAGAGATCGATGCAGCCCTATCAGTCCCGCACGCCGTTCGGCGCGCGATCGCTGACGCTCGCCCACGTGGCGGCGCAGACCCGAGCCGAGGCGTGTCCCGCCGACACGGTCGTCCACAAATGGGAGGTGTTCCGCGCCGTCTGCACCGCCAAGGCCCGGCTCGGCGTCTCCGAGCGGGCGCTCGCCGTGCTCGATGCGCTCTTGAGCTTCCACCCCGACACCACGCTGTCGGGTGACAAGCTGGTGGTGTGGCCGTCGAACGCGGTGTTGGCGCTGAGGGCGCACGGCATGGCGCCGGCGACGCTCCGGCGGCATCTGGCGGTGCTGGTCGACAGCGGCCTGATCGTCCGTCGCGACAGTCCCAACGGCAAGCGTTACGCCCGCAAGGGGGAGGGCGGCGAAGTCGAGCAGGCCTTCGGCTTCGACTTGTCGCCGCTGGTCGCGCGGGCGAGCGAGATCTCGGCCCTGGCCGAAGAGGTCAAGGCGGCGGAACGGGCGGTGCGATTGGCGCGCGAACGCATCACCATCTGCCGCCGCGACGTCGCCAAGATGATCGCCACCGGGGTGGAGGAAGGGGTCGCGACCCGTCGCTGCGGCCGAGGGTCGGCCGACTGGGGGGAGATCCACGCGCAATATCGCGCGATCGTCGATCGAATCCCGCGCAACGCGGGCCTCGCGGAACTGGAGGGGATCGCGGAGACCTTGTCGATGTTCGCCGACGAGGTGTTCATGCTGTTGGAAACGCATCAAAAAGAAGCGAATCCGAGCGGCGATGAGTCTCGAATTGAGCATCACATACAGAATTCAAACCCCGACTCTTCCATTGATCTTGAACCTCGCATCCGAGATGTGAGGGCGGCGAGGGCAGGGGACGAAGGGCCGACGTCGCGACTCGCGGACGGCGCCTATCCTTTGGGGTTGGTGCTCTCGGCCTGTCCCGATCTCGTCGACTATGCTCGAGACGGGATCTCGAACTGGCGTGACTTCCTGGCGACCGCCGCCGTGGTACGGCCGATGCTGGGGATTTCGCCGAGCGCCTGGGAGGAGGCGAGGGCGGTCCTCGGTGAGGTGCCGGCGGCGGTCGTTCTCGCGGCGATCCTGCAGCGCCAGGCGATGATCGCCTCGGCCGGCGGTTACCTCAGGAGCCTCACCCGCAAGGCGGAGGCCGGCGAATTCAGCCTCGGTCCGATGTTGATGGCGTTGATCGGAAGCCGAAAGCGCGAAAAGGCGAGAGCGTGAGCGGCCGGGCGGTGGCGCGTCGTCCCCGCAGGGGCTTCCTCGGACGTCAGGCGACGGTGATCACCCGCGACGTTCCGGCGTTCCGATCGGCGATCGACGAAACTTCGCCGGCGAAACGCCAGGGTGGCTGGGCGAAGCATCACCGTCGCGGGGGCGGCGCGGTTCAGACCCGTGGGGCGGCGAGCGGCAACACGATCTCGAAGGCCGCCCCTCCGGCGGCGGCGACGAAATCGATCGAACCACGATGGGTTTCGACCAGCGCCCGCACGATCGGCAGGCCCATGCCGGTGCCGCCCTCGGCGCGTCGGGTGGTGAAGAAGGGATCGAAGATCCGCGCCCGATTGGCCGGCGAGATGCCGGAACCGTCGTCGGCGACCCGCAGACGAGCCCGTCCGTCCTCGATCGCACCGCCGATCGTCACGCCGGTCGCGCCGTGGCGGGCCGCGTTGTCGAGGAGATGACCGAGCACGATGCGCAGCGTGTCGGGCGAAAGGGCGAGCGGATGATCGAGCACCCCTTCGGCGACGATCGCGACCGGGCGAGGTTCCGCCGCGAGGGTTGCGATCACCGCGTCGGGGCGTGCCTCTCCCGCCGTCGGCGTGGTCTCGGCGCGGGCGAGGTCGCGCAGGTGCGAGACCAGCGCCCCGAGCCGCTCGGCGTTCTCTCCGATCTGGTGCAGGAAGGCGGCGCGTTGCTCGGGCGTCATCGCCGGCTCGGCGACGTCGTCGGCGAGCAGTTCGGCAGCGCCGGCGATGGCGGTCAGCGGCGACTTGATCTCGTGGGCGACGTGGGCGGCGAAGGTCGAGACGTAGTCGGAGCGGGCGGCGAGCCCCGCGGCCATGTCGAGCAGGCTCTGCGACAGGCTGGCGAATTCGGCGGTGCCGTGGTGGGGGAGGGGGCGCAACGCGGCACGATCGCCGGCGGCGAGCGCCCGGGTGCGGTCGATCAGGTCGCGGACCGGCCGGGTGACGGTGCGTTGGAACAGGAAACCGACGGCGGCGACGGTCGCCATCGCGAAGACGGCGGCGAGGCCGAGGGCGTGCCGTTCGGCGAACAGCGCCCGGCGCAGATCCGTCGCGGTGCGGGAGGCGAGGACGACCGCCGCCACCCGCCCGTCGACCGCCACCGGCAGGGCGAGGAAGACGCGGATCGACCCGCCGCGGCTGACCGAGGCGAGCGGCGGCACCGGGTGTTTCGAGACGCGGGCCCGCAGCGCCGCGCCGATCCGGCCGTCCAGTGCGGCGGCGACCTCCTCGACATGGGCGAGTGACAGTCCGATCTCGTCGCGCCCGGCGATCACCACGCCGCGGGCGTCGAGAACCCGGAAGCCGGCGAGGGTGAGCGCCTGCGTCGCCCGCAGTTGCGGCGTCAGCCGGGCGCCGAAGGCGAGGAGATCGGCAGACGGCGCGATCTCGGCCGGCCGGGCCTCGGGGCGGGGCGGGCGGATCGGATCGGCCGCCGGATCGAGCCGGGGGCCGAGCGGCGTCAGCCCGTCGCCGATCGCCGGTGGCGGGGTCACCGGCGGACCGAGGACGAGCCCGGCCGGCGGTTCGCGGGTGAGATCGGCGGCGATGCCGGCGGCCAACGCCGCGCTCTCGGCGGCGACTTC
Source organism: Phyllobacteriaceae bacterium (assembly GCA_012517025.1). Classification (GTDB taxonomy): domain Bacteria; phylum Pseudomonadota; class Alphaproteobacteria; order Rhizobiales; family Ancalomicrobiaceae; genus Pinisolibacter. The sequence continues at coordinate 4,555 of JAAYVT010000620.1, forward strand.
GGCCTCGGCCTGACGGACGAGCTGATTGTCCCAGACCCGGAACAGGAGGATCGCGCCGAGCGGCAGGCTCGCCACCAGCGCCAGAACCGCCGCCACCACCAGCGCGAGGGGAGGGCGCCACTTGACCGCGACGCGGGGGGCGGCGGGTCCCCTCATCGCGCCGCCTCGCAGGGGCCGAGGCGGAAGCCGACGGCGTGCACGGTCTCGATCGGGTCGGCGCAGCCGGCCTCGGCGAGCTTGGCGCGGATGTTGCGGACGTGGCTGTCGATGGTGCGATCGGAGACGTGGATCGCCCCTTCCCAGGCGGCCTCGATGATCTCGCCGCGCTCGAAGACGCGATTGGGGCGGCTCATCAAGGTGCGCAGGATGGCGAATTCGAGCCCGGTGAACGCGACCGGACGGTCGGCGACGAAGACCCGGCGGGCCTCGGCGTCGAGGGCGAGGACGCCGCGTTCCAGACGCGGACCCGGCGCCTCGACGGTCCGACCGGTGCGGCTGCGCTTCAAGATGACGCCGACGCGGGCGACCAGCTCGCGCGGCGAGAACGGCTTCGTGACGTAGTCGTCGCCGCCGATCTCCAGCCCGAGGACACGGTCGATCTCTTCGTCGCGGGCGGACAGGAAGAGGATCGGCAGATCGCTGGTGCGGCGGATCTCGCGGCAGACTGCGAGTCCGTCCATCTCCGGCATGCCGACGTCGAGGACGACGAGATCGGCCGGCGCGGCGGCGAGTGCGGCCAGTGCCGCCATCCAGTCGGCGGCGCTGCGGGTGACGTGGCCGGCCTTCTCGAGCGCGAAGGTGACGACCGAGCGGATGGCCGGGTCGTCGTCGACCACGAGGATCTGGGCGGGTGTCATGGGGCTGCTCCGTCGACGGTCGCCGTGGACCACGCCGGCATGGTGGACAAGGTTCGGTCGAGACGCCAGTCCGCGACATTCCAGGTGCGCCAGTCGCGCGGGCGGTCGAGGTGACGACGCACCATGTCGTCGCGCCGTTCGCCGAGCGGCACCAGCGTCCGGGTCCAGAGCCCGGTGCGTGGATCCCGACGCTCGCCGAGGACGAGGCGACCGGCGAACGCGTCGCGCCGTGCGTCGAGGGCGGGGACGACGCCGACTCCGAGCGACAGCAGATGGTCGAGATCGAGCCGGGCGCCGTAGCCCGTCGTCTCGGCGCAATGGGCGATGTTCCAGCGGGCGACGAGGTCGACGTCGTCGACGAAGCACGCCCCCCACAGCGTGAGGAGAGTCGCGGCGGCGTTGACTGCGGCGAGCCGGCGGTTCGAGTGGCGGGCGAGAATTCGCACCAGGATCGAGGCGAAACCGAAGGCGACCAGTCCCATCCAGACGAAGGCGGAAAGCCGCCACAGGGTCAGCGAATAGGCGGCGACGTAGAGCTCGAGCCGCAGCATCGACGAGACCACCAGCATCAGGCCCTGGCCGACGAAGGCGAGGAGAAGGAGTCGGACCCGCGGCGGGCGGTCCGCGTCCTCCCCGCGCAGCGCGAGCAGGACGAAGCCGGCCGCCACGATCGCCGCCACCATCAGCGGATAGGCGCCGCGATGGGCGTATTCGGCGTGCGTCATGCCGGCCGGCAGACCGACGCCGGCCCACAGATACTCGAGATCGGTCGCCGTCTGCAGCGCGAACAAGCCGTTGAAGGCGACGAGCGAGCGCACCGTCGCCGCGGTGCCGAGGAGGCCGTCGTCGGCGATCGGTGTCCGGGCGACGGGCCGTTCGAGCGGGGCGGGGCGCGCGGCGCGGCCGAGCCGCAGGAAAGGCCGGATGGTCACGGCGACGGCGAGCCAGAACAGGATCCGTTCGACGTCGTCGCTCGTGAGAAACCGGCCCGGCACCAGTCGGGCGACCCAGGCGGCGAAGACAGGATTCGCGACGACGAAGATCACGACGAAGACGAACGAGAGCCCGATCGGCACCATCCAGCCGCGCCAGTCGATCGACACGCGACGGCGCCCGAGCGTGGCGCGGCGCAGCACCGCGAAGTCGCGCGCCAGGCG
>JAAYVT010000621.1 GCA_012517025.1 Phyllobacteriaceae bacterium
ATCCGGCGGTCTACGGCACCATCACCGGCCGCGTCGCCGCCCCCGCCTTCTGGCTCTCCGCCGCCGCGCCGCTGCTCGTCGCCCACGCCCTCGATCGCGGCGGCGCGGTCGCCGCCCTCGCCGTGCTCGCCGTCCCCGCCGTGGTCGCGACCCTCGCCGCGGTGGCGCTGCGGCACGGCGCCGGACCGCACTGATCGTTTTGCGATCATGTTGCACATGAATTGATCCGACATTTGATCATAAAATAATCATACTCGACCAACGGCGATCCGACGAAAACCTCCTGCCCGAAAGACTTGCTGCGAGATGTGAAAATGAGCAGAATTGGCACGTGACTTGCTCGCAATTTCGCCAAACTGCCTCAGATCTGCACTCGGGGGGAACCCGCATGAAGCTCGTCGTCGCCGTCATCAAACCGTTCAAGCTCGACGAGGTCCGCGACGCGCTGACCAAGCTCGAGATCCACGGCATGACCATCACCGAAGTGAAGGGCTACGGCCGCCAGAAGGGTCACGCCGAGATCTATCGCGGCGCCGAATACGTGGTGAGCTTCATCCCGAAGGTCCGCGTCGAGGTGGTGGTGCCGGACGCCATCGTCGAGGCGACCATCGAGGCGATCCGTTCCGCCGCCCATTCCGGCCAGATCGGCGACGGCAAGATCTTCGTCACCCCGGTCGAGCAGGCGATCCGCATCCGCACCGCCGAGACCGGCGAGAACGCCCTCTGACCTTCCTCCCCGCGGACGGCGTCGCCCTCGGGCAGCCGTCCGTCGCCCATCGATCGGCCCCGGCGGGGGGACGTCGCGGCCGCCATTCTCGGACCACCACCATGCCGAAACGCTCGACGTCCCTGCTCGGGGCGATGATGTCCTGTTGCCTCGCCGCCCCCGCCCACGCCGCCGAGGGCGGCATCGATCCGGCCGACACCGGCTTCGTCATCGTCGCCACCGCTCTGGTGCTGATGATGACGTTGCCGGCGCTCGCCCTGTTCTATGCCGGCATGGTGCGCAAGAAGAGCCTGCTCGCCGTCATGGCGCAGTCGGTGGCGGCGACCGCGGTCGTCTCGATCCTGTGGTTCGCCCTCGGCTATTCGCTCGCCTTTTCCGGCGACGGCGCGGCGATCGGCGACTTCGCCCGCGTCTTCGCCCGCGGCATCGGGCTTACGACCACCGTCTCCGCCGCCCCGACCATCCCCGAGCTGCTGTTCCTGGTCTACCAGATGACCTTCGCGGTCATCACCTGCGCCCTGGTCGGCGGCGCCGTCGCCGATCGCATGAACTTCTCCGCCTTCGTCGCCTTCTGCGTGGTGTGGCTGTTCCTCGTCTACGTGCCCACCGCCCATTGGGTGTGGGGCGGCGGCTTCCTGGCGAAATGGGGGCTGCTCGACTTCGCCGGCGGCACGGTGGTGCACGTCAACGCCGGCATCGCCGGTCTCGTCGCCGCCCTGATGCTCGGCAATCGCATGGGCTACGGCCGCGAGAACCTCGCCCCCTACGACCTGTCGATGGCGGTGGTCGGCACCGGCCTGTTGTGGGTCGGCTGGTTCGGCTTCAACGGCGGCTCGGCGCTCTCCGCCTCCTCGCGCGCCGTCTTCGCGGTCGTCGCCACCCACCTCTCCGCCTGCGCCGGCGCCGTCGCCTGGACCATCCTCGAATGGTGGCATCGCGGCCGCCCCTCGGTGCTCGGCATGATTTCCGGCGCGATCGCCGGCCTCGGCATGATCACCCCGGCCTCCGGCTACGTCGAACCCTGGGCGGGCCTGACCATCGGCCTCGTCGGCGGCCTCCTCTGCTACTGGTTCTGCTCGTGGCTGAAGGTCAAACTCGCCTACGACGACAGCCTCGACGTCTTCGGCGTGCACGGCGTCGGCGGCCTCGTCGGCACGGTGCTGGTCGGCGTCTTCGCCTCCTCGGCGGTGACCGGCGACCCCGCCCAGGCCGGCCTGATCGAGGGCCGGCTCCACCTCCTCGGCGTCCAGGCGGCCGGTGTCGCCATCGTCGCGCTGTGGTGCGCCGGCGGCACCTACCTCGCGCTGAAGGCGGCCTCGTTGGTCGCGCCGCTGCGCGTCGACCGCGATCAGGAGCGCGAGGGCCTCGACCTCGCCATCCACGGCGAGACCATCCACGCCTGATCCGGACCGGTGAAACGACGGCGGGAAACCGCCGTTTTTTCGTCGTCAATGCGCTGCATCAAGGAGGAATGGTGTTTCGGTCGTAGACTCTTCGCCGTCGGGAGATCCGCCGACACCGGTTCCTCCCGACACCGCATCGAGGAGGCATGACCATGGCCACCACTGCGACGAAACTCCCCGTCCGCAACGAGACGAAGGCCGTCGGAACCGCCCCGAGGATGCCCGAATGGCCGATGTTCGCGGATCTGCGCCGCGAAATGGACCGGCTGTTCGACGACTTCGGTCGCGGCTGGTTCCGTGATCTCACCCTGCCGACCTTCCCCACCGGCTTCGCGGAAGGCGCGCTCGCGCCCGCCGTCGACGTCGTCGAGAAGGAAGGCGCCTGGGCGATCACCGCGGAACTGCCCGGCCTCGACGAAAAGGCCGTCGACGTGACCATCGCCGGCGACGTCCTCACCCTGAAGGGCGAGAAGACCGAGAGCCGTGACGAGGACGACAAGGGAACCCACGTGAGCGAACGCCGCTACGGTTCGTTCGCCCGCTCGTTCCGCCTGCCCGAAGGCGTCGATCCCGAGAAGATCGAAGCGAACTTCGCCAACGGCATTCTCACCGTGACGATCCCCAAACGCGCGGAGGCGAAAGCCGAAGAGAAGAAGATCGAGGTCAAGGCCGCCTGACGGCGGCGCGGAAGACCGAATGGCCGCCGCTCGACGGCGGTTTCGGGACCGAAGGCCGGCGCGTCTCGGCGCGTCGACGCGACGGGACGGGGCGCGGGCGACCGCGCCCTTCGCGTGTCCGCCCCCCCGCCGCCCCTCGTCCCACCGTTCACGGCCCCTCGGGAAGACCCGTGTCGGCGTCGGACGATGCGTCCGCCCGCGCCGCCGCCGGGCCGAAGGCACGGCCCCGCCGCAGCGCCGCCCGCCCGCGTGCCCCCCGCATCCGCCGTTCGATCGCCGCGTGCCACATCGCCATCGCCCGGAGCGGTGCGTGGGCGAAGCGCCCGTCGGCCGCCGAGGAGAAGAAGCCGAGCACCAGCCCGAGATGCAGCGCCAGCACCGTCCCCATCGCCGCCGTTTCGCGGCAGGCGAGGAGCGCGAGGCCGCTCGCCGCCACCAGGAACAGCACGACCGGCAGGGTGAAGTCGCGCGCCGCGACGTCGAGCTTCGGATCGGTCCGCGCCTTGGCGACGATCATCCCGAGCGTGCCCGCCGCCAGCGCCACGCCGCCGCCCATCCCCAGCACCACCGGCAGGCTGGAGAGCGCGTGCGGCGCCACCAGCCCGAGGACGTGGCGATCGAACGCGCCGACCACCGTCGCGGCGAAGCAGGCGAGAAAACCGTGCAGGACCGCCAGATGCGACCACCGTCGCAGCCGACCGAGCCGCTCGCCGTCCTCGCCACAGCCCCCGCCGCCGCCGTCGAGGTCGCGGAAGACCGCGATCCGCCGCACCGCCTCGGCCAGTCCGGCGAGCCGATCGCCCTTCGGCAGATGCCGGAACGAGCCGGCGATCTCCCGCCCGAACACCCATGTCGGCCGAGCCAGCGCCGCCAATGCCGCGACGATCGTCGCCGTGAGCGGTACGATGCGCTCGAACGCCCCCGCGCCGAGGTGCGGCGCGAACAGCACCTCCGCCGGCGTCGCCATCGCGACCGCGACCGGCACCGCCGCCACCGGCATCAGCGCCAGCCCCGGCCGTCGCCGCCAACTCCCCTCCCTGACCCGCGACAGCGCCATCGGCACGTCGATCGCGAAGGGATGCGGCGAGGCGTATTGGCAGGCCGGCGCACAGCTGCGGCAGGCGTGGCAGAGATGGGAGAGCCGGACCACCGTCGCGTCGTCGAGTTCGCCCGCCCCTTGCGCCGCCGGAAACACCTCGCACAGCCCGTCGCAATAGCCACAGACGGTGCAGACGTTCAGCACCCGTCGCGCCGCGGCGAGCGCGGCGAGGCGAGCCGGCGCGAGCTCATCGACCGAGCGCATGGCGTGCCGCCTCCTCTCCCGCGATCCGTCCGAACACCGCGCCGATGGTCAGCGCCACCCCGGAAACGTAGCCGGTGCCGATCACCCCCGCCGCCATGATCATGCCGGCGGCGAACACGCCCGGCCGGATCGTGCCATCGCGGTTCACCACCCGCGCCCGCGCGTCGACCGCCACGCCGAGCCCGCCGAAGGCGGTGCCCGGCCGCATCGGCACCACGAAGAACGGCGGTCGCCGCACCCGTCCGCACGCTTCGGCGGAAGCGGCGAGCGCCGCCGGATCGAGCGAGAACGCGTCGGCGAGCTCGGCGAGCGTCTCGAAGCACAGCGGCGGCCACACCGTCGGCGGCATCGCCGCCCGCCCCTCGGCATCGAGGACGAGCAAGGCGAACCGCCCCGGCAGCGCCGCGATCCGCCGCCCCCACAGCGCGTAGCGCGTCGGCCCGCGCTCGGCACTCTCCTCGGCGAAGCGCCGCCCGTGCGGGTCGACCACCATGCCGAGATCGAGCCGATCGACCCGGGTGACGATGCCGCCGTCGTGGTCGGGCGAACGGGCGTCGACCGCCACCAGATGATGCGCCCCCGCCTCTCCGCCCGACCGGGCGCCGTCGGCGAGGAGATCGTGCAGGATCTCGCCGGTGACGAACGGGGAGCCGCGATCGACGAAGCCGTGCGAGAGGTCGGACTGCGCCCCGCCGCAGGCGGCGATCACCGCGGCGGACTTCACCCCGCGCGCCGAAAGGCTCACCACCCGCCGGTCGGTGCGCAGGATCACGCCGGCCCGTTCGGCGGCACGCCACAGCGCGTTGATCGCGCTGCGACCCCCGCCGAGAAAGAACGCCGTCTTGCGCGACGGCGGTACCTCCCGGGTCTGAAAGACGACGCCGTGGCGAGCGAGGAGATCGGCGATCTCGACCGAGCCCTCGGCGAGCACCGATATCAGCGCCGGATCGCCCGCCCCGTCGCTCGCCCGCGCGACGTCGGCGGCGAACTCGTCGACCGGATAGGCACCGGGCTGAAAAGCGGTCGGCGCGACATGGGCGAGGCGCAGGTTGCGCGAATGGCGGGTGTTGCCGCCGCGAAAGACCGGCGGCGCCGCTTCGTCGAGCACCACTCGCGCACCGCGTTCCGCCGCGGTCAGCGCCGCGATCAACGCC
>JAAYVT010000622.1 GCA_012517025.1 Phyllobacteriaceae bacterium
CGCGCGTTGGTAACCCGTTCTCGCGACGGCGCTTCCGAGCGACGGCGAGGGCTCCATCCGGACCGCCTCCGGCTCGCGCCGGGCGGTTGGAGAGGACCCGGCCGCGTGTTAGGAAGGCCTCCGGCGCCGAAAACAGGCGCCCGACGGGCCGAAACCGAGCGGCCCGACGCATCGAGGGACGAGCGTTGACGAACCGTTCGGTGGTGCTCCGATCGATCCTGTTCCACGTCGCCGCGGTGGCGGCGATGCTGCCCTTCGTCCCGGTGTTGCCGCTGCTGCTGGTGCCGGATCGGGGCGTGTCGCGACCCTTCGTCACCGCCTATCTGCGGCTGCTGGCGATCCTCGCTCGCGCCGTCGCCGGCATCGGCTGGCGCATCGAGGGGATCGAGAACCTGCCGCCGGCGCCTTTCCTCGTCGCCTCGCGACACGAATCGGCGTGGGAGGTGCTGTTCTTCCCCCTGATCTTCGACGACCCGCTCGCCTTCGCCAAACGGGAGATCTTCTCCTACCCCCTCGGCGGCCTGATCGCGCGGCGCGGCGGCCACGTCGCGATCGATCGGGGCGGCGATCTCGCCGGCCTCAAGGCCGCCTTCGAGGCGGCGCGGCGGGCGGTGGCGGCCGGCCGCAACGTCTTGATCTTCCCCTCCGGCACGCGCGATCCCGCGCAACGCGACCGCATCCACGGCGGCGTCGGAGCGCTCTACGACCTGCTCGGCGTGCCCTGCGTCCCGGTCGAGCTCGATTCCGGCACCTGCTGGCCGCCCGGCACCTGGCTGAAGCGGCCGGGCACCGTGCACGTGCGGATCGGCGCCCCGATTCCGGTCGGGCTCGACCGCCGCACCTTCGCCGACACGCTGCGGACCCGGCTCGAGGCCTTGGCGCGAGAGGCCTCGCCCACCACCGGCGACGTCCGCGAGAAGACCGCATGAGCGCCCCCGCCGCCCCCGCCGCCCCGGATCTCGAACCGATCGATCTCGTCTATCTCTGGGTCGACGGCTCCGATCCCGACTTCCGGCGGCTGAAGCGGGCCCACCTCGTCGGCGAGGCCGGGCGCCTCGACGACGCCGAGCTCTCCGGCGACGAGGCGCGCTACCTGCAGATGGGCGAGATCGCCTATTCGGTCCGCTCCGCCCGCCGCTTCGCGCCGTGGATCCGCACCGTCTTCGTCGTGGTCAAACCCGGACAGAAGCCGCCGCTCGATCTCGACGACCCGTCGATCCGACTGGTCGAGGAGCCGGACATCCTGCCGGCCGAGATCCTGCCGACCTTCGCCAGCCCGAGCATCGAACCCTTCGTCCACCGCATTCCCGGCCTGTCGGAGGTGTTCGTCTACGCCAACGACGACTTCCTGTTCTGGCGCCCGACGCCGCGCGCGTATTTCTACGCCGACGGTCGGCTGTGCCTGCGCGGCCGCCACGAATCGCGTTGGCGGGCCAGGCTGGAGGCGGCGACCCACCGCGGCCACACCCGCATCGTCGCCCGCACCGCGCTGATGCTGTTCGACCTCGGCTTTCGCCGGGTGCATCTGCCCGAACATTCCTTCCACGTGATGCGGCGCTCGACCTGCGAACGGGTCTGGCGCGAGCTCGACGCCCCCTTGCGCGCCGCCGTCGCCCTGCGCTTCCGCGACGACGACCGCAGCCTGTTCTGGCAATCGCTGGTCAACAGTTTCGAGGAACGCGACCACCCGACCCGCACCGTCCGCACCTTCGACGCCGTCCTCCTGTCCTTCGCCCACGTCGAGGAGAGCCGCTGGATCGCCGCCTGGATCCGGCTGCGGATGGCGGTGTTGCGGCTCGTCGCCCCGCGCACCCTGTGCGTCAACACCGTCCCCCGCTCCTGGCAGGCGCGGGTGAGGGCCTTCCTCGATCGCCATTACGCCACCGGCCGCTGATCGACGCCGCGCCGGTTCACGCGGCCGGCAGGCGGACCGCGAACACCGCGCCGGAGCGGCCGTCGGCGCGGTCGCGGACCTCGATCGTGCCGCCGTGGGCGGCGACGATCTGACGGGCGATGGCGAGGCCGAGGCCGGTCCCGCCGGTGGCGCGATTGCGCGACGCCTCCAGCCGCACGTAGGGCTCGAAGATCCGGGCCCGATCCTCCGGCGAAATGCCCGAGCCGTGATCGGCGACGGTGAGCTCCCACTCCGCCGCGACCCGGACGAGCGCCACCTCCGCGTCGCCGGCGTAGCGCAACGCGTTGTCGACGAGATTGCCGATCACCCGGCTCAGGCCGAGATGCGAGGCGACGATCGGAGCGGCGGCGGGCAGCGGCCGCAACACGATCGCCTCGCCGAGTTCGATCCGATCGGCCACCGCATCGCCGACGAGTTCGGCGAGATCGAGCGGCTCGCGATCCGCCTCCGAGGTCGAGCGGGCGAAGGCGAGACCGTCGTCGACCAGCCGCGCCATGTCGTCGAGATCCTTCACCGCGCGGTCGCGCATCGGGTCGGGAGACGACAGCTCCAGCCGCAGCCGCAGGCGCGTCATGGTGGTGCCGAGATCGTGCGCGATCGCCGCCAGCATCACCGTGCGGGTTTCGACCAGAGACACGATCCGCGTCTGCATGCGGTTGATCGCCCGCACCAGCCGCCGCACCTCCGGCGCGCCGGTCTCGTCGAGCGGCCGCGGCGCCAGATCGTGGCCGAAGCCGTCGACCGCCTGGGCGAGACGGACCAGCGGCTTGGCCTCGCGCGCCACCGCCAGGACCGCGATCAACGCCACCGTCATGCCGAACAATCCGGCGATCAGGCCGACCGGCAGGCCGAGCAGACGGGCGGTCAACTCGCCGCCGGCGGCGAAGTCGAGCACCCCGCCGCCGTGCAGGGCGACCACCACCCGCACGTGGGTTCCCCGCCCGCCGATCGCCCCGAGTGCGCCGAGACCGCGATCGACCTCCACCCGGATCGGCCGCGCGTCGCCGCCGAGGGCGCGGCGCACCAGGGTTTCGAGGAACACCACCTCGCGGCCGCCGGAGACCACGTCGTCGGCGGCCTCGGGAAAGCGGATGCGCACGCCCGGCCCCGCCGCCGCGCCGGCGATCAGCCGCCGCTCGGCCTCGGAGCGATCGTCGGCGAGATGGACCAGAGCGGCGATCTGATCGGGCAGCTGCGGCCCGAGCGCGAAGCGGGCGACGTCGCGCCGCTCCACCATGTAGGCGCCGATCACCGCGATCTGGATCGCCACCAGCGCGGCGACGACGATGAGGGCGAGACGCCAAGCGATGCCGAGCCGAGATTTCATGCGCGTGTCACCGTCGTGGAGAACTGATAGCCGCCGTTGCGCACCGTCGTCACCAACCGGTCGCCCCCCGGCACCGCCTCGGCGAGCTTGCGCCTGAGTCGGCTGATCGAGACGTCGATGGTGCGATCGAGCGGATCGGCGATGCGACCGCGGGTCCAGTCGAGGAGTTGGCCGCGGGTGAGCACCCGTCCCGGCCGTTCGGCGAGACAGACCAGCAGGTCGAACTCGGCCGAGGTGAGCGGCACCGCCTCGCCGTCGCCGCGGCTCAGGGTGCGGGCGTCGACGTCGAGCACCAGCCCCTCGAAGGCGAGCCGGCGGCTCTCGGTGGCGACCGCCCGTTCGGCGTCGATGCGCCGGAACAGCGCCCGGATGCGTGCGATGAGCTCGCGCGGCTCGAACGGTTTGCCGAGATAGTCGTCGGCGCCGATCTCCAGCCCGACGATGCGATCGACCGAGGTGTTGCGGGCGGTGAGCATCAGGATCGGCATCCGCCCCGCCGCGCGCAGCCGCCGGCAGATCGACAACCCGTCCTCCCCCGGCAGCATCAGATCGAGCACGACGAGGTCCGGCACCGCCTCGGCGAGGACGCGGTCCATCGCCGTCGCGTCGGCGACCGATCGCACCGCGAAGCCCTCGCGTTCGAGAAAGGTGGTCAGCAGCACGCGGATGTCGTCGTCGTCCTCGACGACGAGAAGGGTTCGGTCGCTCATGCCGCGATGATCGGGAGGGACGCGCCGTCGGGCAAGCCTCGTTCGACCGTCGTTACCAAACGTTACATTCGCCGTCGATTTCGTCATCGAGCGCCAAACTGCGCGGTCGAACCTCGTCGGGTCGAAACACTCCGCCCCGACGTCGACGGATGATCCGGTCGAGGGGCGGTTCGAGGAGGTCGCTATGAAGAATCTGTCTCTCGTGTCGCTCGCCGGTCTGTCGCTGGTTCTCGCCGGCGTCGTCGACGCCCAGGCGTTCTCCCGCCAGAGCAGCTGGTCGAGCCAGCGCGGCACCGGCTCGGCTTCGGTCGGCGCCAGCTGCGCTGCCGGCACCTGCAGCCGCAGCGCCGTCCGCACCGGCGCCTACGGCCGCAGCGTGACCAACTCCGGCTCGGTCACCCGCACCGCCCCCGGCCAGTACAGCTACTCCGGCGCCACCACCGGCCCGAACGGCAACACCCGCACCCGCTCCGGCTCGGTCGTCATCACCAACGGCCAGTGAGCCGAAGGTGCCCCACCGGCGATCGGGAGCCCCCTCCCCCCGACCCCTTCCGGTCGCCGGTCTTCCCGCAGGAGAGCACCGTGTTCGTCAGCCCCCTCCACGCCCCGGTTCCCGCTCTTCCGATCGTCGCGCTCGCGCTCGTCGCGGTGGCGGCGGAGGCGCTGACCGCCCACCACCACCGTCGCCCGATCCACGCCCGCGACGAGCTCCTCGCCACGGCGGGGGTGGCGCTCGGCCACGCCGCGTTGCGTCTGGTCGAGGCCGGCATCGTCGCCGTGCCGATGGCACTCGCGGCGGCGCACCGACCCTGGACCATCGACGCCTCGACCTGGTCGGGCGCGCTCGGTCTCTTCCTCGCCTACGAGTTCGCCTATTACTGGTATCATCGCGCCGCCCACCGGGTGCGCTGGCTGTGGGCGACCCACGCCGTGCACCACTCGACGACCCGGCTCAACCTGACCGCGGCGCTCCGGCTCGGCTGGACCGGCGCGATTTCCGGGCATTTCCTGTTCTTCCTGCCGTTGGTGGCGATCGGCTTCTCGCCGACGGCGGTCGCCGCGATGGCCACGCTCGATCTCGTCTGGCAGTTCTTCATCCACACCGAGATGGTGCCGTCGCTCGGGGTACTGGAGGCGGTCCTCGACACGCCGCGCCACCACGCCGTCCATCACGCCCGCAACGAGGCCTGCCTCGATCGCAACTTCGGTGGCATCCTGATCGTCTTCGATCGCCTGTTCGGCACCTTCGCCGCCGCCCCGCCCGAACCCCTCGTGTTCGGTCTGGTCGGCCGGGCGCCGAGCACCTCGGTCCTCGCCGTCGTCTTCGGCGAATGGCGACGCCTGTTCGCCGATCTGCGACGGGCGCCCTCACTCGCCGCCGCCCTCACCGTTCTGTTCGGACCGCCGGGCGCCGGCTCGCTTTCCCTCGATCCCCCTCGACCCTCGGAGACCCCATGACCCGTTTCCCCGACGCCCTCGCCGCCGCGACCCTGTTGCTCGTCGCCTCCGGCTTCGCCACCACCGCGATCGCCCGCCCCACCCTCACGCCGGCCCAGAAGGAGCAGGCGGCGGCGCTGCGCGACGCGTGCGGCGACGATTATCGCCGGCTCTGCGCCGGCGTCCGCCCCGGTGGGGGCCGGGTGCTGCAGTGTTTCGAGACCCATGTCGCCGACCTGTCGCCGACCTGCCGCGCCTCGCTCGACGACGCCCGACGGCTGCGCGCCGAGACGAAGTGAGGCGGCACCGCGCCGCTCTTCGCGGCCCCGAAGATCCGGCGGCGAGACGCTCCGTCCCGCCGTCTCGTCCCTTCGCGCGTCACGACGCCTCGGGAGGGCTCTCCGGCGCCTCGACGTGGAAGCGCAGACGCTTGGTGCCGAGCCGCCGCAGCGCCGCCGGCACGTGTCGCGACCACAGCGCCAGCCAACCGATCCCGGTCGGGAAGATCGTCACCGCTCGGTTCCGCGCCACCCCGACGAGGATCCGCCGCGCCGCTTCCTCTGCGTCGATCTCGCCGGGCCGCGCGCCGCAGTGGCGCGCCGCCATCGGCGTCGCGACGAAGCCCGGACAGGCCACCGTCACCCGCACGCCGAAGTCCGCCAGCGCCTCGCGCAGCGCCGCCCCGTAGGCGACGAGCCCCGCCTTCGAGGCCGAATAGGCGGGCGCGTCGGCGAGCGGCGCGAAGGCGGCGAGCGAGGCGACCAACACGATCGTCCCCTCCCCGCGCGCCAGCATGCCCGGCGTCACCGCCTGAACCCCCTCGATCGCCGCCGTGAGATTGGTGCCGATCACCGCCCGAGCCACCTCGGCGGTCTCGACCAGCTCGCCTTCCCGCCGCCCGTCGAGCAGGCCGGCACAGGCGACGAACGTCTGGATCGGCGCTTCCGCCTCGAGCTCGCGCACCGCCGCCGCGAAGGCGTCGACCGAGCACACGTCGAGCGACACCGAACGCACGTCGAGCGCCCCGAGCGACCGGCAGTCGTCGGCGACCGCCGCGAGCCGCTCGCCGTCGCGCCCGATCAACACGACCGCCCCACCTCTTCGGGAAAGTCCCCGGGCGATCGCCGCGCCGATGCCGCTCGAGGCCCCGGTGATCACCGCCCAACCGTCTCGCGATGCCCGCACGTCACCCTCCCCCGGTCGATCGCCTCGGACGACGTGCCCATGCAGACGATGAGAAGCGGAGGTGGCGGCGTCGCCCTCCTCCCTCCGAAGCCCGCCGTCGATCGCGGCGTCCCGAGCCGTCCGGCCGCGCGACCCGTCGATCGCGACCGAGGCTCGGCGCCGAAGATCCGGCCTTCACCGGCCGAGCGTCCGTCCACCGGCCCGGGGTCCGGGGATCGGACGGGACGCGCCCGAACGGCGACGCCCCATCCGCCGACGCGTCGACCTCACTGAGTCAACGTCTTGGCCAGCACCGCCGGCGTCGCCGCCTGCTGCACCACCGACAACACCTTCTGGATGCTCGTGGACGGCGCGTTGGCGACGTAGAGGATGTCCTTGTTCTGGACCATCACGCGACGCGCCAGAAAGAAGGAATTGGTGTTGCGCAGATCCACCCGGTAGACGACGTCGACGACCTGGCGGCCGACCGGAATCGGCCGGTTGGGATCGAGACGCCGCGCCAACTCGGCGCTCTCGGTGCGCAGCAGGAACACCGCCGACGGATCCGACTGGTAATCGAGCAGGCCGCCCGACTTGGCGACCGCCTCCTCGAGCGTGATGCCGCGCGCGTCGAAGGGAACCACGGCGTTGCGGCCGGTGGCGCCGAAGGCGGTGAAGGTCTGCGGATCGCGGACCAGGGTCAGGGTGTCGCCCGGCCGCACGTAGATGTTCTCGGCCGGCCGGTCGAGCAACGCCTGGACCGGTACCGTCGCCGTGCGACCGCCGCGCGACAGACTGACGAAGGTCTCGTGCACCGGCGCGCGCAGCCCACCGGTGGAGGCGATCACGTCGAGGATGCGATCGCCGCGCGCCGACAACGGCACCCGGGCGCCGGTGGTGATCTCACCGGTCACCGTCACCGTGTTGGAGATGTTCTTGCTGACCGTGACCAGCGCCTGCGGCTCGATCGCCTTGCCGTTGAGCGCCTCGACGATCCTCTTCTCGACCACCGGCGTCGCCAGCCCGGCCACCTTCAGCCGCCCGGCGTAGGGAACCGTGATCGAGCCGTCGCGAGCCACGACCTGCTCCGGAATCACCGCCGACCGCGATCCCGGCGATCCGCTCGCCGACAGCGGCGTCGAGAACAGGCCGCCGGCGGCGGCTTCCCAAATCGTCACCGACACCGAGTCACCGATGCCGATCGGCGTGTCGGGCGCCGGGCGATGGTCGCCGAACCGCCCCACCAGCGTGGCATTGGCCCGGCTCGCCAGCACGTCGGCGACCCGGCCGTCGAGGTCCACCACCAGATAGCCTTCGTACCCCGAGGCGTCGGTGGGCGCCGCATCCGACATCACGTCGGACGCGGAAGGGCCCTGCGCCGGCAGCGACGAACACCCCGCGAGGGCGGTGCAGCCGAGGATGACCAGCATGATCTGCATGGGGATGCGCATGAACTACCTCTTCAGATCCGCACAGGCCACCTGGACGAGAAACCACGAAAGGTCCTGACGGTTGGTTATCACATCGGACACGACGAAAGCGTGGCAGCGTTGACACACCACCCGCATCGATCGTGCCGCACCGGTCCCGGTCCGCCGACCGGGACGTCGTTTCGTGCGCGCCTGCGGCCTCGTTCACCCGGCCAGGATCCGCCCCCGCAGCAGCCGTTCGAGCGCCAGACCGAGGAACAGCGTCGACAGTCCCCAGCCGACGACGTAGCCGCGATCGAGAATCGTCGAACCGTACCCTTCGTAATAGGTCGACCTCAGCCATTCGACGCATTGGAGCAGCGGAAAATAGGAGAGCGGCACCTGCAATTGCATCGGCAGTGCGTCGGGCACGAAGATCACCCCGCAGGAGACCCACATCACCACCAGAACCAGACCGTAGAAGCCCGCCCAGATCGGGATGATGCCGGCGATGATCGCCCCCACCGCCCCGAAGCCGAGACCGAGCAGCATCGAGGCGAGCAGCGCGTAGCCGGCCTCGACCGGGTCGTTCGGCATGAAGTCGATCCCGAAACTCCAGAAGATCACGCCCACGATGATCACCACGAGCATCGCGTTCAGCAACTCGACCACCGCCCGCGCGAAGATGATGTCGGTGATCTTGACGATCGGGTAGCTCAACAACGGCCGGTTGATCACGACGCCGAAGGTAATGAAGCGCGACATGTAGGAAAAGCAGATGAACGGCACGATGCCGGTCGCGAACCACAGCGGGATGCTGTCGCCGTAGGGCGCCGTGCGGCCCATCACGAGATAGATGCCGAGCAGGATCAGGATGTGCGTCAGCGGCCAAGCGATGACGATCAGAAACCCCCAGGCGCTGCCGAAGAATCGCGTGCGAATGTCGCGAAAGATCAGCGCCATCAGGATCCGTCCCTGCGCCCGCATCAATTCGACGCCGCGCAGCGGCTCCAACCCGTGTTCGCCGGTCACGCTCATCGTTCCGCTCCTCAAAAGGTGTGGTCCTCGATGGTCGCCACGGTCAGTGCGGCGATGCCCCAGAGGATGATCAGCGCGATCGGAATCAGGATGCCGAGCCGCAACCGCTGGGGATACCGAGCCTCTTCCGGTACTTCCGGCGGTGCGAACACCGACAGATAGAGATGCTGTTGCTCCGCCCGCTGGCGCGACCGTTCCAGGGAGCGGCTGGCCAGATCGTAGAGCTTTTCGGCGAACACCCGCTTCAGCTCCAGCTCCTCGTAACGGGCCAGAGTGCCGGCGATGCTCTCCTTGTCGCCGGTGCTGCCGGTCAACCGTCCCTTCAACTCGGAGATCTGTTTGTCGAGCGCGTCGAGCCGCGTCTTCTGCGCGATCACCGTCGGCGCGTCGGCCGACATCGCGCGCAGCGAGACGAAATAATCGCTCTCCAGCCGGATCTTCTCCCCCATCGCCTCCAACAGCAGCTGCGAGGCCGAGGCGGTGGCGGTCAGCGGGTTGATGTAGCCGACCTTGTCGCGATAGGCCTGCATCTCCTCGAGCGAGCCGCGGACGAGACCCTCGGTTCTGCGCACCTCGGCTTCCGCCGACGCCATCGCGTCCTCGCGCGCCCGCTGCGACAGCCCGTTGACCAGCTTCTCGCTGGCCGCGACGATCGCGTCGGCGAGTTCCCGGGCGTCGGCGGGGCGGAAGGCGCGGACGGTCACCGAGACGACGCCGGAGGGGCCGTCGACGTTGGTGCGCACCATGCCCTTCCAATAGTCCTCGAGCTGTTCGCGGGTGGCGTTCGCCGGCAACCGTGCCCAGAAGTCGGCTTCCGGCCGCCCGTAGATCCGGCGCGGGTCGACCGACGGCCCCAGATCCGCGAAGATCGCGGGGCTTCGGATGTAGTTCGCGACGACGTAAGCGTTCTGGTTCGCGATCGTCGGGATGCCGGACAACGGCGACGGCGTGACCGTCGTCGGCGGATCGTCTTCGAGCGTCGAGCTGAGCTGCCCGGTCCGGATGGCGAACCGCGCTTCCGCAGCGTACTGATCCGAGGCCAGGAAGATCAGGTAGAAGAACGACGCCAGCGACGGCAACACCACGAACAAGACGAAGGTCTGGCCGTAGCTCGGCGGCTTCGGCAGGCGGAACCCACGCGTGCGTGGCTTCGCCCTCTCCGCCGCTCTCGGCGCGTCGCGTTTCAGCATCCGCATCAGCGCCGTCAGCGGCTTCGCCAACGCGAGCGGCCGCGACGCGGCGACCCGCGCCTCGAAGGACGTCGCCGTCGTCGTCTCGCTCGACCGTTCGATCGTCGTCTTCACGTCTTCCCGTGTCGCCATTTCGCAAACCTCGACGTCTCGCCGCGGCGGCGGCCCGATCGGCGTTCGGCGGAACCGCCGACGAAAATTCGACCGCGGCGTCCACCTCGCTCGCCGACGGTCCTCGCCCCTCAGGCCATGTTGTTGCGAACCGCGGTGGCGAGACCGATCAGCACGCCCCAGGTCACCAGGGAGCCGACGAGAACCACCAGGGGATAGAGGACGCGCCGCGGCAGACGGGGCTCCTGCGGCGCGACCGGTTCGACGAACACGTTCAAATACATCATCTTCCGTTCCGCCACGAGGCGCGAGACCTCGAGCGCGCTCGCCGCGCCGGTGTAGAGGCGCTCGGCGATCTGACGCTCGAGATCGAGCGTCGAGAAGCGGCTCATCGCCTGCGACAGCGACCGGCCCTGATCGCTGCCCGTCGACGTCAATTGCGCCTCCAGCTCGGCGATCTGTGCCCGGGTCGTCTCGATCCGAGTGCGGAACGCCCGCATCTGCGGCGCCGATTCGCTCACCACGCGCAAGCTGCTGTCGTATTCCTTCTGCATCTGCAGCAGCGACCCCTTGAGCCCGGTGATCAGCAACGTCATCGCGTCGCCGCTCTTGCCGGCGTCGAGGACGCCCTCTTCGTTCCGTGCCTTCTCGAGCGCGCCGCGCGCGGCGGCGAGGCGCTGCGAGGCGGTCTGCAGTTCGCGTTCGGCGGCCCGCACCGCGTCGCCGTTCATCCGATCGTTGAGCTCGTTGATCAGCTCCTCGCAGACCTTCAGGATCGCGCGGGAGATGTTGACGCCGTCCGTCGCCGAGAAGGCGCGCACCTGCAGGTCGACGATCCCGGACGGCATCCCGATCGAGACTTTGCTCATGCCCTCCCAGTACCGGACGAACTGTTCGATCGGCTCGCTCGGGTCGAAACGTGCCGCGAAATCCGTCTCCGGACGGGAATAGAGCTCACGCAGGCCGACCCGTTGCTCCAGCTTCTCCACCGCCGCGCGGGTGTGGATGTAGTTGGTCACGATCTGGGTGTCCTGGACGATCGCCATCGCCGGCACCCCGGAGAACTTGCCGAGATTGTCCGGGTTCGGGATTTCCCCGCCCATCACGGTGAACCGGGTTTCCACCACGTATTGGTCTGAGGCGATGATCCCGAAATAGATCGAGGCGGCCAACACCGGCACCGCGACCAGGACGACGAAGGCCCCCCAGGTCAGAAACGTCATCAGCCGCGCGCCGCGGCGCGCGCCGAAGCCGCCGGCCGCCATGGCGTTGCGGCTGCGGGTCGAGAAGCGGGCCTTGCGGGCGGCGTCGGAGAGCGCCTGCGACAGCTTTTTGGCGCGATCCAGCGCCGTTTCCGACCCCAACCGGGATTCGTCGTCGAAATCGATTCGTCCGGTCATCGCGGCCTCACCGGTTCAAGCGATTGTAGGCGTCGATGGCCTGTTCGACGGACGAAAACTGCAGGAGCTGACCATCGATGAGAACCATCCCCTGATCACAGTAGTCGCGGATCGTGTCGGCCGAATGCGACACCACGATGAGATCGGCGTTGCTGCGACGCCGATCGAACGCATTCCTGCAGCGTGCCTGGAACCGTGCGTCTCCCACCGCGGTGATCTCGTCGATGAGGTAACAATCGAACTCGATCGCCATCGACAGCGCGAACGCGAGCCGGGCCTGCATACCGGAAGAATACGTCTTCACCGGGGCATCGATGTAGTCGCCGAGCTCGGAGAAGTCCTCGACGAAATCGAGCACCTTGCGGGGGTCCTCGCCGTAGATGCGGGCGACGAACTTGACGTTCTCCCGCCCGGTCATCAGGGGATGGAAGCCGCCGGAGAACCCCAGCGGCCACGACACCCGCACCGATCGCCGGATGCGCCCCGAGTTCGGCAGTTCTGTCCCGGCGATCAGACGCATCGTCGTCGATTTGCCGGCTCCGTTGACGCCGAGGAGACCATAGGATCGCCCACTCTGAAACATCGCGGAGACGTGATCGAGAACGATCTTCGTGTGTCCCTCGGTTCGATAGAACTTGAACACCTTGTCGAGTTGTATCATGAGGAGACGGTTCGATCCCTGTGGACGAAAAAACGGCGGCCCTGCTTGCCGGAAGCGCGAAACCGACTTGGGTGGACGCCCCGTACGACCAGAGCCGCCGAGCTTTTTTACCATGGTCGTTCCGACCCGCTCAACCATTCTTTCCTCAACCGTGCCCCAGCCGGACGACGCCGATCGGGAGTTGCGATGCCCTTCGATTTCCGCCGTGCCCTGATGCGTGTCGTCGCGCCCGTCGAACGTCTGTTGCGCCGTCGCCGTCGTCCCTGGAAGTTGGCGCGCGCGTCCTTCGATCACGCCGTCTGGCTCGCGCGCCGCGACGCCGACGACACCCCGCTGTCGACACCGCCGATCTCGCTGATCGTGCCGGTCTACGACACCCCGACCCGCTATCTCGACGAGCTGGTGGCTTCGGTGCGCGGCCAGCGCCCCGGCTCTTGGCGGCTGATCCTCAGCGACGACGGCTCGAAGTCGGAGGCGACCCGCGCCTGGCTCGACGCGCACGCCGCCGACGCCGATCTCACCATCGTCCGCAACCCGGTCAACGGCGGCATCGTCGCCGCCACCAACGCCGGCATCGCCGTGGCGACCACCCCGTGGATCGGCTTCCTCGATCACGACGACGCCCTCGCCCCGTACGCGCTCGACCGCGTCGTCCGCGCCCTGGACGCTCACCCGGAGTGCCGGTTCCTCTACACCGACGAGGTGGTCGCCGACGATCGGCTGCGCCCCCTCGACCTGTTCCTGAAGCCGGCCTTCGACCCGGTGCTGCTCGCCGGGGTCAACTACGTCAACCACCTCTCGCTCTACCGCCGCGACCGGCTGCTGGAGATCGGGGCGTTGCGCCCGGGTTTCGACGGCTCGCAGGACTACGACCTGCTGCTGCGCTACACCGCCGGTCTCGGCCCCGGCGAGTGCCTGCATCTGCCCTACCCGGCCTATCTGTGGCGCCGCGACGGCGCCTCCTTCTCGGCCCGCCACCTCGATCGCGCCACCGCCGCGGCGCGCCGCGCCCTCGCCGAGGCCCATCGCCGCCCCCATCGCGAGGTCGAGGTCGAGGGCGCCGTCAATCCCGACCTGCACCGCGTCCGCTTCGATCTCGACCGCGACGAATGGCCACTCGTTTCGGTGGTCATCCCAAACCGAGACGCCTTCGAATTGATCTCACAGGTGCTCGAAGGGCTGATCGAGAAGACCGACTATCCCTCGCTGGAGATCGTCGTCTCCGACAACGGCACCACCGATCCCCGCGTCCTCGCGCTCTACGAGAGCCGCGCCGCCGGTCCGGTGCCGTTCCGCGCCGAGATCCACCCCGAGCCGTTCAACTTCTCGCGCTCGACCAACCGCGGCATCGCCCTTTCGAAGGGCTCCCTGATCCTCCTGCTCAACAACGACATCGAGGTGCTCGAGCCGAATTGGCTGAAGGAGATGGTGTCCTGCTTCGATTGGCCGGACACGGCGATCGTCGGCGCCAAGCTGCTCTACCCGGACCGCCGCATCCAGCACGCCGGCGTCATCGCCGGCTTCGGTGGTCTCGCCGGCCACTGGTACATCGGCCAGCACGAGAACTTCCCCGGCCCGATGGGTCGCCTGTGGGTGCGGCAGTCGATGTCGGTGGTCACCGGCGCCTGCATGCTGGTGTCGCGCGCCGCCTTCGACCGGGTCGGTCTGCTCGACGAGAAGGACTTCGCCATCGCCTACAACGACGTCGATCTCTGCCTACGCGCCGTCGCCGCCGGGATGCGGGTGGTGTGGACGCCCTTCGCCACCCTGATCCACCACGAATCGGCCTCGCGCGGCAGCGACGAGACCCCCGCCAACATCGAGCGTTTCCGCCGCGAGCAGGCCAACCTGCGCCGGCACCATGCCACCGACCGCTACGAGGACCGCGCCCTCAATCCCTGGTATTCGAAGGGCACCTCGACGCCGGCGCCGATCGGCGTCGACCATCTCCCCGAGGCGCGTTGAACGCGCCTCGCCCAGTTCTGTCGGCGCGTTGAACGCGCCTCGTGTGGCTCAGCCGGCGCATTGATCGCGCCTCATCTGACTCAGTCGGCGCGGCGGCCGGCCGAGGTGGCCCGGACGGCGGCGACGAGCAGCGGCACCGGGTCGGGGAAGGTCTCGGCGCCGACGCCGACGGTCTGATCGCTGGCGAGCCGCGGCAACCGCTCGGCGACCACCGTGCCGAAACGCGGATCGCTCCGCAGCGCGGCGCACAGCACCTCGCCCGCCGCCTTGGCCATGGCGTAGTCGACGAACCCTTCCGGCGGTGCCGCGACATAGACCGTCGAGGGATAGAACACGTCGAGCCGCCGCTCGGCACGCGCCGCCAATCGCTCGGCGAGCGCGGCGAAGGCGTCGACGTAGGCCGCCAGATAGCGCCCCCGCGTCGCCGGATCCGACCCCGGCCCACCGCCGCGAATCGCCGGCGTCGCCATGTAATAGATCTGATCGAAGGCGGCGTCGGCCGCTCCGACCGGCCCTTCCGCGCCCTCGCCGACGTCGAGCCGCGCCACCGCGCAAGTCCCGCCGGCGGCGACGATCTCGGCCCGGACCCGCTCGGCGTCGTCGGCGCCGTGGGCATAGGTGATCACCACCTCCGCCCCGCCCGCCGCCAGGATCTTGGCGATCACCTCGCCGAGGCCGCGCGAGCCGCCGACCACCAGCGACCGGATCCCGGCGAATTCACCCGCCGTCACCGCTTCCGCGACCGCGCTCGCCGTCGGCTGAGCGACCGGCTCGGGACGCAGATGCGTGTCGATCGTCCCCTCCCAACCGCCACCGCCGACCGCCAGCCGCAGCAGACGGAAGCGCGGATCGTAGAGCGCGGTGCGGAACGACAGCCCGTCAGCCCACGGCGCAGGGGCCGCCGTCGACGTGAGCGAAAGCCCGCGAAACAACGAATGCA
>JAAYVT010000053.1 GCA_012517025.1 Phyllobacteriaceae bacterium
CGAAGGTCGCGTCCTTCGCCTTGGCCCATATCTCCGCGGCCGCTTCCTTCGGGACCACGCCGAGTTCGGCGAGGGCGTCGGTGGCGTGCGCCTCGATCTCGAACCAGATGCGGAAGCGGGTCTGCGGCTCCCAGATGGCGGTCATTTCGGGACGCGAATAGCGCGGGATCATGGGGCACCTCGTGGACGGCTGGCGGGAGCGCGGAGCGCGACGCGCGGCCCGCACTTAGCAGACCCGGCGGTTCGGCTCAACGCGGCGGTGCAAAATGCGCTATCAAGCGAGTCGTCGAACGGTGTGCGTCGGGGGAGCCGTTCTCGACGCGTGGAACGAGCCGGACGCGGGGGCCGGTCGAGCCGACGAGGAGCATCATGAACTTCGACGCGATCGTGCTGGGGGCCGGAATGGTCGGGACCTCGGCGGCGCTGCAACTCACCGAACGAGGGCGCCGGGTGGCGTTGATCGATCGGCGCGGCATCGGCGAGGAGACGAGCTACGGCAACGCCGGCATCGTCGAGCGCGAATGCCTGCTGCCGATGGCGATCCCGCGCGATCCGTGGCGGCTGTTGCGCTATGCGCTCAACCTCGCGCCGGAGGCCAACTATCACCCGACCCATCTGCCGCGGATCGCGCCGTTCCTGTGGCGTCTGTTCGAGGCGACCGGGCGCAGCGGGCTCGAGGCACACGCCCGGGCGATCGACACGCTCGGCCGCTTCGCCATCCCCGAGCATCGGCGGCTGGCGCAGGCGGCGGAGGTGAGCGACGTCTTCCGCGAGACCGGGTGGCTGCGGCTCTATCGCACCAAGCGCGGGCTCGCCGGCGATGCGCTGCTGCACGATCTCGCCGATCGCTTCGGCATCGAACACCGCCGGCTCGAGCCGGAGGAGGCGCGGGCGCTGGAGCCGGACCTCAAGGCCGGGTTCCACGCCGGGGTGTTCTGGCCGGAGACGCAGACGGTGGTGTGGCCGGAGCGGGTCACCAAGGCCTACGGACGCTGGTTCGTCGAGCGCGGCGGCACCTTCCTGACCGGCGACGCGCGGTCGCTGCGGCGGGAAGACGGGCTGTGGGTGGTCGGCACCGACGCCGGCGAGGCGGCGGCGCCGACGGTGGTGGTGGCGCTGGGACCGTGGTCGGTCGACCTCGTCTCGCGCTTCGGTCTCGATCTGCCGGTGGTCGCCGAGCGCGGCTATCATCGCCATTACGGCAGCGAGCGCGGTGCGCGGTTGACCCGGCCGATCGTCGACGTCGAGGCCGGTTATTGCCTCAACCCGATGGAACGGGGCCTGCGGCTCACCACCGGCATCGAATTCGCCGGCCGCGACGCCCCGGCGACGCCGCGCCAGTTGGCGCAGGTCGAGCCGATGGTGCGGCAGATCTTCCCGCTCGGCGCTCCGGTCGAGGCGGAGCCGTGGGTCGGCTCGCGACCGGCGACACCGGACGGCCTGCCGGTGATCGGCCCGGCGCCGGGGGTGCCGGATCTGTGGCTCGACTTCGGGCACGGCTATCTCGGCTTCACCCTCGGGCCGATCTCCGGGCGCCTCGTCGCCGAGGCGATCGTCGGCGAGCCGACGCTGGTCGATCTGACGCCGTTCAGGGCGGAACGCTTCGGGAGGCGGCGATGACGATGCGGGGGAGCGAACCGAAGCCGCCGCGCGACCCGCGTCGCTCACCCGCCCCATCGCCGCGACCGACGACGTCGAGCCGGGTGGTGCCGATCGTGATCACCTTCGTCGGCGTGGTGGTGGTGACGCTGACCCAGGCGGTGCAGCGCGGCCTCGTCACCGGCGTGAAGGTCGATTGGCCGGCCTATCTGGTCGGCGGGGTGCTGATCGTGCTCGGCATCGTCGGGATCGGCCGGCGCGAGAGCGAGCCGACGCCGACGAACGAGGACGGACCGGTCGAGGAATCCGGCCTCGCGCCCTCCGATGTCGACGAGCTCGAGCGCATGAACGAGACGCTGCGGCACATTCAACGCGCGCGCCGCGCCCAATACGACGACCGCGACCACTGACTCGGCCGGCGCGGCCCGACCCCTCGGGTTCGCGCCTCAGGTCTCGCGCAACGGCAGCGCCGGCGTGTCCTTGATGGTGGCGACGACGATGTGCGATTGCACGTCGCTGACCAGGGTGTTGTCGAGCAGCTTGGTGCGCAGGAAGGCGTCGTAGGACTTCATGTCCTCCGCCACCACCTTGATCAGATAGTCGACCGCGCCGGTGACACGCTCGCAAGTGATCACCTCCGGCCACAACCGTACCATGCGGTCGAATTCCGTCATGTTGTCGAGCGAGGGCACCACCAGCTTGACGAAGGCGTAGACGACGAACTCCAGCCCCACCGCCTCGCGATCGACCAGGGCGGCGATCTGCTTGATGATGCCGGCGTCCTTCATTCGCTTGATCCGGCGCCAACACGGCGTCTGGCTCATCCCCGCTTCCTTGGCGACGTCGGCG
Organism: Phyllobacteriaceae bacterium; assembly: GCA_012517025.1. Classification (GTDB taxonomy): domain Bacteria; phylum Pseudomonadota; class Alphaproteobacteria; order Rhizobiales; family Ancalomicrobiaceae; genus Pinisolibacter. The sequence goes on from JAAYVT010000053.1 coordinate 2,449, forward strand.
ATCGCCAGAGAAGCGTCGCGCTGGAGAATCCGCAGAATCCGAACGTCGTGGAGGTCGAGGAGAATCTTTTCGGACATGCCGGGTCGCCTGAAAGAAACGAGCCGAAAAACGCTCAGGGAAGGGGAAGTTAGCAGGAAATTCGACAATGAGAAGGTGTATTCTCACCGCTCGACGAAAGTCAGACCAGCCCTGACGGCAACGCTCTTCCGTGTATACGAAACGGTGCTTCAGACACCGTGAGGCGGGAGGGGACGCAGGGTCGGCCGAGGAGGACGCCCATGAACGATCTCGCGCACCCGCCCGTCGGGCGAACGATCCGTCTCACCGACAAATATGCGCTCGACCACGGTCGGGTCTATCTGACCGGTATCCAGGCACTGGTTCGCCTGCCGATGGACCGGGTCCGGCTCGACCGCGCGGCCGGGTTGAAGACCGCCGGATTCATATCCGGCTACCGTGGATCGCCCCTGGCGGGGTACGATCAGCAGTTGCAGGCCGCCGCCGCCGATCTGGCCGCGCACGATTTGCGCTTCACCCCCGGGGTCAACGAGGAGCTGGCGGCGACGGCCGTGTGGGGCTCGCAGAAGACGGTCTCCTCGGGGCACGGCTCAGACTTCGACGGGGTGTTCGGGATCTGGTACGGCAAGGCGCCGGGGGTCGACCGCTCCACCGACGTGTTCAAGCACGCCAACGCCTCCGGCACCGCCCGCCACGGCGGGGTGCTGGCGATCGCCGGCGACGATCATCTCGCCAAATCCTCGACGGTGGCCTGTCAGTCGGAGTTTCAATTCGCCGACTGCGAGATCCCGGTGCTGGAGCCGTCCGATCTGCAGGACGTGATCGACTACGGCCTCGCCGGGCTCGAAATGTCGCGTTTCTCCGGCCTGTGGGTCGGGATGATCGCGCTCGCCGACACGATGGATTCCTCCGGCGTCGTCGACGTCTCGCTCGCCCGCCACGTCTTCGGACGGCCGCGCGCCGAGTTCGATCCGCGGGCGCGCGCCGACGTCGAGCGGCCGATGCTGCTGCGCCATCGCCTCGACAACGAAGTGTCGGTGCGCGAGATCCGGCTGCCGGCGGCGAAGGCGTTCGCCCGCGCCAATCGGCTCGACGCGCAGGTGTTCGGGGCGAACCGGCCGCGCATCGGCTTCGTCGCCTCGGGCAAGGCCTACCGCGACCTCCGGCAGGCGTTCGAGATCGTCGGCCTGACCGAGGCGAAGGCCCGCGCGCTGGGGGTGGCGATCTTCAAAGTCGGGATGAGCTGGCCGCTCGAACCGATTGCGATCGCTTCATTTGCGCGTGGTCTCGAACGGCTCGTCGTGGTCGAGCACAAGCGTGCGTTGATCGAGACGCAGGTGAAGGAGCTCGCCTATCCGTGGCCGGATCACCAGCGCCCGGCGATCTGGGGCAAGACCACGCCGGGCGGCGAACCGTTCTTCTCGAGCGTGCGCGATCTCGCCGCGAGCGACATCGTGCCGGCGCTGATGGCGGTCGTCCCCGGGCTCGGCGACGACGACGCGGCGCGGGCGGCGGCGGACGGGCTGGTGGCGCAGGCGATGTGGGCGGCGGGGCACGGGGCGGACGCGCGGCGGTCGCCGTTCTTCTGCGCCGGATGCCCGCACAACACCTCGACCAAGACGCCGGAAGGGGCGCGGTCGATGGCCGGCATCGGCTGTCACGCCATGACCGAGCTCGCCGATCGCACCACCGACGGGCTGTCGGCGATGGGCGGAGAGGGCGTGCTCTGGGTCGGGCAGGCGCCGTTCTCGCGCGACGGTCACGTCTTCGCCAATCTCGGCGACGGCACGTGGTTCCACTCCGGCTCGCTGGCGATCCGGCAGGCGGTCGTCTCGGGCGCCTCGATCACCTACAAGATCCTCTACAACGACGCCGTCGCGATGACCGGCGGGCAGAAGGTCGACGGCGGCGCGCTCACCGTCGGCCGTCTCACCCGGTCGCTGGAGGCGGAGGGGGTGGCGAAGATCGTCGTAGTCGCCGACGAGTGGGAGCGCCACGTCGGCTCGCCGGAGCTGGCGGCCGGCGTCGAGGTGCGGCCGCGCGCCGATCTCCTCCTCGTCGAAAAGGACCTCGCGGCGACGAAGGGCGTCACCGTGCTCGTCTACGACCAGACCTGCGCGGCGGAGAAGCGGCGGCGGAGGAAGCGTGGGCTGATGGTCGATCCGGCCAAGCGGGTGTTCGTCAACGAGCGGGTCTGCGAGGATTGCGGCGATTGCTCGAAACAGTCGAACTGCATCGCGGTGGCGCCGATCGAGACGCCGTTCGGGCGCAAGCGGCGGATCGATCAGGCGACATGCAACAAGGATTTCTCCTGCGAGACCGGGTTCTGCCCGTCCTTCGTCGAGGTGATCGGCGGGAAGCTCCGGCGCGAGGGGCGGCGGATCGACCCGGCGGCGCTGACCGAGGGGCTGCCGGTGCCGGGGCGGGCGGCGCTCGATCGCACCCTCGATCTGGTGATCGCCGGCATCGGCGGCATGGGGGTGACGACGGCGGCGGCGGTGCTCGCCATGGCGGCGCACGTCGACGGGCACGACGTCACCACCCTCGACATGACCGGGCTCGCCCAGAAGGGCGGGCCGGTGACCAGCCACGTCTGCTTCTCGCGCTTCGGCCGGCCGATCGAGGGGCCGCGCGTGCCGACCGCTTCGCTCGACGTGCTGATCG
>JAAYVT010000623.1 GCA_012517025.1 Phyllobacteriaceae bacterium
CGATCCCGGCGAGCGCCGCCCGCCTCTTGACGATCGCGTTGACGGTCTGGGCCGAGAGCCCCTTGCCGTCGAGATTGCCCCAGCGATCGATGCCGCGGAACACCGGCCCGGCCTCGATCCGCGCCGCCGCGAGCCAGACCTTCAGCGCCTCGACGGGAGGACCGGCGATCACCGCGAACCGATCGTCGTCGGCCGAACTCGTCTTGGTGCGCCCGAGCCGGATCGTCAGGCAGGGCAGGCGTTCGGACGCCGGGTCGTTCGGATCGACCGGCACCGGCGCCTCGTCGCGCAGCCGCTCGACCCGCAGATCGGCGAGTTCCGAGCGCCGGCGACCGCCGGAGGCGAAGCCGACCAGCAGGATCGCCCAGTCGCGCAGATCGACGAGCGACGTCGTCGAACAGGTCGCGAGCATCGCGTCGAGCACGTCGCGGGTGACGGCGGTGGCGCTCTTGCGCCGGCGCACGCGATCGGCCGCCCGCACCGCCAGCCGCATCGCGGTCTTCAGCGACGGCGAACTGAACGGTCCGTCGAGCCCCTTCCAGCGATGCAGCGTCGACCAACTGGCGAGCCGCCGCTGCACCGTCTGCGGCGCATGCGGCCCGTCTTTGCGCAAGACGCCGTCGACGCGCAGCCGGCTCGCCACCTCCTCCGGCATGCCGTGCTCGGGATCGGCGGCACGCTCTGCCGGATCCCACAGGTGGTGAGCGACGAACTTCAGGACGAGACTCTCCGGCGCCGGCCACGGCAACGCCGCTCCGATCGCCGCCCGACACCAAGCCTCGAGATAGGCGATATCGGAAGCGAGCGCCCGCAGCGTGTTGTCGCCGACGCCGCGTTTGACGAGATGGCGCAACGTGGCGACGTCGTCGTCGGAGAGGACGATCGCCAGACGATTGCGGCGATCGGCCGGAAGAATGGCGGCGAGCGCATCGAGGGCGAGGGCGCGTCGCGTCTCGCGGTCGACGACCCCGGCGCCGTCGCTCACGGCCGGCCTCCGAGCACGACGGAGGACGCATGGCGTTCGACGTCGGTCTGGCTGAAGTCACCGCCCTTGAACAGAAGGGGAGCACGGGCAACCTTCGACACCGCATAGGCGAAGCAGTCGCCCATGTTCAGAGCGGCGGGATGACGCCCTTTGCCGAACGCTTCGAAAGCCCGCTCCGCGGCGTGATAATGCCGCTCGCCGAAGGCGATCGCGGTCAACCTCGGCAGATCGACGAGCTGCGCGACGATTGCCTGCGCGTTGGGAAACCCCTTGCCGGTCAGCACCATTCGCGCCTCGAGAAGCGTCGGCCAGCCGATCACAAGCGCCTCTCGACCGACGAGCGACCTGAACTGTTCGGCCTCCGGCTCGTCCAGGGCCATCGTCAGAATGACCGAGGTATCGAGAGCGATCATCGCGGCAGGCCGTTTTCGTCATAGAAATCGTCATGGGCAGACGTCGTGCCGACCGGCACGGTGCGCCGTCCCTCGGCCATCAGGTCCCAGAGGGCATCGGCCGGAGTGCGCGCCGGATTCTGGCGCAGTTCCCGGTCGTAGTGATCGAGGGCCTGTTCGACGAGTTTGTTGACCGGCATCCCGGTACGGCGGGCAAGCGCATGGGCCAGTTCCTTCGCCCTGGCGCTGCGAACGGACAGTTGCGGTTCGGACATCGCATTTCCTCGGCGAGATCGAGCCTGAAACATAGCGATTTGCCAGTGTGATGGCAAGGCATCGCCACTTGATGGCTCCCCATCGATAAGAGGTACTTATCGATGGTTAGATCCGCCCGCCGATGCATGTCCGGGTGCCGGAAGCAAATATCGACTTCACTTCCGTTTACTGATCGTTCACCATGTTGGCCAACATGATGCGATCGCTTCCCCTTCGCCTCGACGCCCTCCCCTGGGCCCGCCTCGCGCCGTCACTCGCTGTCGCTTTCACTCAACGATTTCAATTTGCAGTGCTTAGCGAAAAACCGGCACTCGATTTTCGCTCTTCGATTTCAGTGGGTCGCTACTATCCATCTGTACCGACAGGGATTTCCGTCTCGCTACGCGGAAATTTCGCGGCAGCCGTCACAAACCGCCCTCCCCTCATAGGCCTCCTGATGACCTCCTCGCGCACCGGCCTTCCCGACCCGCTCCCTTGGGCCCTCTTGGCGCGGCCGATGGCACGGGCCGAAGACGCGCTGGCTCGGCTCGACGAGCGCCTGCGAACCAGCCCGATCCGCGACGGCTGGATCGCCAGGACCCATTTCGGCGACGCCGCCGCCGCGCTCTGGCTCGACGGCGAACTCGTCGCCCTCGAAGATCTGGTCCTGCACGACGCCCGTCTCGACGTGCGTGCGCCCACCCACGAACTCACCCGGGCGCACGCCGTGCTGAGGGAGCGTCGCCGCATCGCCGGCGCCGAACCCGGTTGGGCCCTGTCGGGCGCCGGGCTCGCGATCTTACGCGGACGGACCACCGGAGACGAGGGGCTTCCCCGAGAGGCAGAGCGAGAGCCGAACCTCGTCTCCGAGGGTGACGACGACGACGCGCCGGATGTCGAGGGGTTCGGCGCGGACGCCGGCGACCAGGCCCTGGCCGACGCCTTCGCGGCGGTCGACGCGGCGATCGCCCGTTCGAACCGCGCCCTCGCCGGCGAGGCGCGCCCACCGCCGCGCCGAGACCGAGACCCGCTCGTCTACGACCTCGACTGGAACGAAGAGGCGCGTCTGGCCGAGTGGCGCGACGCCGTCGCTCGAACCCGCGACCTGCCGCCGACCCTCGCCGCCGCGACTGCCCACACGGCATGGAGTGCGATCGAGCCGCTGCAGCGCGCACCCGGCCTCGGTCGCCTGCTCGCCGCCGCCCTTCTGCGGGAGCGCGGCAAGGCTCGCGCCCATCTGCCCTGCCTCGCCGAGGGCGCCAAGGCGGTGCCGCGCGAACGGCGGCGGCACCGCGACGCGTCGGTGCGTCTCGTCGCCGAGCTCGACGCCATCACCGCCGCCGCGGAGGAGGGGATGAAGCAGCACGACCGCTGGCTCTCCGCCCGCACGCTGCTGCTGCGCAAGCTCGCCGGCCGCCGCTCCACCTCCCGGCTGCCGGAGCTGGTCGACTTGGTGATCTCACGGCCGCTGGTCTCGGCCGGCATGATCGCCGAGGCGCTCGCCGTCACGCCCCGCGCCGCCCTCGATCTGGTGAAGGACCTCGACCTGCGCGAGACGACGGGCCGCGGACGGTTTCGAGCGTGGAGCGTCCTGTGACCGCGTCGCGATCGCCGCACCGGACCTTCGAACGCGACCCGCCGGCGGCGACACGAGCATAGGCCGCCACCAAATCCATGAGGTCGGCGCCACGTGGATGGGCCTGCGCGCTCGGCGACGGTCTCCGACCCTCGCCGCCAAAATCCACGAACCGAGCAATCGGTCCATCACCGGCCCTTTGCGCCAATCGCTCGAAACAACGGATGCGCACCGCAGCCGATAGATTGGTGAGCAGCCGGACGGATCCGCCGGCGACGACGGGCGCGCGCAGGAGGCACGCGACCAGCGCCTCGATCCGCGACGAGGCCTCGGGCGTTTCCACCTTCCAGGTGTCTTCGATCGACCGCTCC
>JAAYVT010000624.1 GCA_012517025.1 Phyllobacteriaceae bacterium
AGGCGGAGACGTCGCGGGTGGCGGAGCGGATGTCGCCGATCTGACGTTCGATCTCCTCGGTCGCCTTGGCGGTCTGCCCGGCCAGCATCTTCACCTCCTGCGCCACCACCGCGAAGCCGCGGCCGGCCTCGCCGGCGCGCGCGGCCTCGATGGTGGCGTTGAGCGCCAGGAGGTTGGTCTGGGCGGCGATGTCGGCGATGAGGCCGGAGATCTCGCCGATCTTGCGGCTGGTCTGGCCGAGCCGATCGGTGACCGAGGTGGCGACCTCGGCGCGGGTGCGGGCCTGATCGGAGGCCTGGACCGACTGCGCCGTCTGGGTGGCGATCTCGCCGATCGAGGCGGAGAGTTCGCCGACCGCGGCGACCACCACGGTGCTGTCGGTGGTGACCACGTTCAGCCGATCGATCGCCTCGGTGAGGCCGTGGCGGGTGGCGCCGGCGTTGGTGGCGACCAGGGCGATCTGGGTTTCGATCCGGCCGGTCAATTCGCCGAGCGTCGCGACGATGGTGCCGACCGACGAGCGGATCCGATCGGCGATGCCGGTCATGGCGCGCCGTTCGCCGGCGACCAGCTCGCGCCGGCGTTCGTCGGAATCGGCGGCGGCGAGACGTTCGATGGTGCAGTCGCGGAAGTGGAGCACGGCGCGCGCCACCTTGGCGATCTCGTCGCGGTCGTCGGCGAGGTCGATCGAGGCGTTGAGATCGGCGTCGCCGAGATGGCGGATGCCGGCATCCAGACGGTCGATCCGACGGATGATCGAGCGCGACGCGGCGACGGCGGCGGCGAGTGCGGCGGCGACCACGGCGGCGGAGAGGCCCGACATCAGCAACAGGGTGGAGCGGAAGCCGGCGATCCGCGCGACCAGCAGGCGGTCGAGCTCGCGCGCGGTGTCCTGCCAGAGCGTGTCGGCGGCGGCGGTCAGGGCGGCGTGGGCGCCGACGACCGGGGTGAGATCGACGGCGTCGTGCCGGCCGTCGGCCCGGAGGGCACGGCCGGCACGTTCGATCGCCTGCCCGTAGGTGCCGGCGGCGGCGGCGAAGCGTTCCCCGACCCCCGCCAGCGCGCCCTTCACCGATCCGTCGGGGTTGCCGCGGACGGCGGCGGCGAGATCGCCGGTCACGCCGTCGGCGGCGCTGCGGAAGGCGCCGAGGCGGACCATCAGATCGGCCTTGTCGTCGTCGGAGAGAGACGTCGCGGCCTTCTGGGCGCGAACCACGGCGAGGAGCGCGGCGGCCTGGTCGACGGTTTCGACCAACTTCACCGTCACCGCGTCCTGGAGGTAGTAGCTGTCGAGATCCGGATCGAGGGTGAGGTTGGACCCGTCGGCGATCCGGCCTCCGAGGGCGCGCAGGGCGGCGATCGTCGCTTCGACCCGGTCGTCGCGGCGAGCGGCGGCGAGCGCCGGCAGGGCGGCGGCGACGCCACGCGAGAGCTCGCCGGTCTCCATCGCGGCGTCGAGGTCCCGGGCCCGGGCGAGGAACGGCTCGCTCTCGGGGACGGGGCGGGGAACGTCGGTGCCGACGGCGGTGGCGGCGACCAAGAGCGGCCAAGTCGCCTGGAGATAATGCGTGCCGTCCGCCTCCTTCGCGGCGAAGGTCATGTCCTTGCGACTCTGGGCGACGAACAACCAGGCGAGCAGGACGATCGGCACGAGCAGGAGAGCGACGATGCCGGCGAGCTTCGTACGAATGGGCAGCGGGGACATGACGGGATCTTCCTCGACGGGGATTTCCCGTATGAAGATCTCGAGAAGATTGACGCCGCGTTAAACTTAATGCGAGGCAACGAGAAACCCTCCACTGCCGCGACGACGAACGGTGGAGGGTTGCCTATTTATAGAGCACCGCGTCGAAGTGCCGCGACTCCTCCGATGGGAGAGCGCGGAAGCTTCGGCTCCGTCGAGCGCCTCAGCGAAGAACGACGACGGGTGTTCCGATCGATACGCGATCGTAGAGTTCGACGACGTCCTCGTTGTACATGCGAATACATCCATATGACGCGCGAGTGCCGATCGAATCACGGCGATTGGTGCCGTGGATCGCGTATTCGGTGCCGCTGAGCAGCATGGCGCGAGGGCCGAGCGGGTTGTGCGGGCCCGGCGGAACCAGATCCGGCAGCTCCGGCTTGTCGTGCTTGACCTCGGCCGGCGGTCCCCAGATCGGATCGACTTCCATCCGGCCGATGGTGGTCTGCCCGGCCCATTCCTTGCCCGGCATGCCGACCGCGACCTTGTAGCGGATCGCCTGACCGCCGCCGAGCACGTAGTAGAGTTTGCGCTCGCCGGTCTTGATCACGATGGTACCGGCGGTGAAGCCGCCGTCGAAGGGCACCACTTCGCGGGCGGCGACGGCGTTCGCCGAAGCGACGGCGAACGCGAGGCCGAGAGCCGAGACCAGGGCCGTCGTCTTTCCAGACGTCATGTCGAGATACTCCCCTGTTGCGTCGTCGAAGCGACGATTTCGGGGATGATCGACGAAACGAGTTGAATTTTCACAAGTATCGATGGTTTATTTCAGGTAATTTCAACCAAATCTCTCGATCGAAGACTTCAACGAACGATTCATCATGAAGAGACGGTGAACGAAAAGAGCCCCGGATCGCTCCGGGGCTCGAATTTCGACGTGGCACGAGGTCGACGATCAGTGCCGGTTCTGGCGGTTCTCGATGAGATCGTCGACGACGGTCGGATCGGCCAACGTCGAGGTGTCGCCCAGGCTCTCGAAGCTGTCCTCGGCGATCTTGCGCAGGATGCGGCGCATGATCTTGCCGGACCGGGTCTTGGGCAGGCCGGGCGAGAACTGGATCAGGTCGGGCGAGGCGATCGGGCCGATCTCCTTGCGCACCCAGGTCACCAGTTCCTTGCGCAGCGCCTCGGTCGGCTCCTCGCCGGTCATCAGCGTGACGTAGGCGTAGATGCCCTGGCCCTTGAGGTCGTGCGGGTAACCGACGACCGCGGCCTCGGCGACCTTCGGGTGGGCGACCAGCGCCGACTCGACTTCCGCCGTGCCCATGCGATGGCCGGAGACGTTGATGACGTCGTCGACGCGGCCGGTGATCCAGTAATAGCCGTCGGCGTCGCGCCGGCAGCCGTCGCCGGTGAAGTACATGCCCTTGTAGGTCGAGAAGTAGGTCTGCACGAAGCGCTCGTGATCACCGAACACGGTGCGCATCTGACCCGGCCAGCTGTCGAGAATGACGAGGTTGCCCTCGGTCGCGCCCTCGAGGATGTTGCCCTCGGCGTCGACCACCGCCGGCTGGACGCCGAAGAACGGACGGGTCGCCGAACCCGGCTTGAGCGCGGTGGCGCCCGGCAGCGGCGTGATCAGGATGCCGCCGGTCTCGGTCTGCCACCAGGTGTCGACGATCGGGCAGCGGCCCTCGCCGACCACGTTGTGGTACCACATCCAGGCTTCCGGATTGATCGGCTCGCCGACCGAGCCGAGGATGCGCAGGGTCTTGCGCGAGGTCTTCTTGACCATCTCCTCGCCGGCGCCCATCAGCGAGCGGATCGCGGTAGGGGCGGTGTAGAAGATGTTGACGCCGTGCTTGTCGACCACGTCCCAGAAGCGCGACGGCGAGGGATAGGTCGGCACGCCCTCGAACATCACCGTGGTGGCGCCGTTGGCGAGCGGCCCGTAGACGATGTAGCTGTGGCCGGTGACCCAACCCACGTCGGCGGTGCACCAGTAGATCTCACCCGGCTTGTAGTCGAAGATGTACTGGTGGGTGATCGAGGCGTAGAGCAGATAGCCGCCGGTGGTGTGCAGCACGCCCTTCGGCTGGCCGGTCGAGCCAGAGGTGAAGAGGATGAACAGCGGATCCTCGGCGTTCATCGGCTCGGCCGGGCAATCGGCGGAGACCTTGGCGACTTCTTCGTCGTAATAGTAGTCGCGGCCGGCGGTCATGGTGACTTCGCCACCGGTGCGGCGCACCACCAGGACCGACTTGACGACGTCCTTGCCGGCGATCGCGACGTCGACGTTGGCCTTGAGCGGCACCTTGCGGCCGCCGCGCAGACCCTCGTCGGCGGTGATCACCACCGCCGAGCCGCAGCCCTCGATGCGGGCGGAGAGGCTGTCCGGCGAGAAGCCGCCGAAGACGATCGAATGGACGGCGCCGATGCGGGCGCAGGCGAGCATCGCGTAGGCCGCTTCCGGGATCATCGGCAGATAGATGGTGACGCGGTCACCCTTCTTCACGCCGTGCGCCTTGAGGGTGTTGGCGAGGCGGCAGACTTCCTCCTTGAGGTCGGCGTAGGTGATCGCCTCGTCCTCGTTCGGGTTGTCGCCCTCCCAGATGATCGCCACCTTGTCCGGGGTCGCCGCCGCGTGGCGGTCGACGCAATTGTACGAGACGTTGAGCTCGCCGTCCTCGAACCACTTGATCGACACGTTGTGCGGATCGTAGCTGGTGTCCTTCACCTTGGTGAACGGCTTGGACCAGTCGAGGCGCTTGGCCTGCTCACCCCAGAACCCGTCCGGATCCTTCACGGACTGCTCGTACATCGCCTTGTACTTGGCATCGTCGACGTACGCGGCCGACGCGACGTCGGCGGGCACCGGAAACACGTTCTCGGACATGGACTGACCTCCCTGAACTTTCCATCTTCGTGGGGCGGACACGTCTCACCGGCGCAGCGCGAAGCTGCGACATGTCGTCCTCCCCTTTCGGGCGGCATTATGCGACATCTCGGACCTTCGTCCACTCGGGGGTCGACAGACTTTGGTCGAGAAGGGCCGTCGAAATCGCCGAAAACCCGAGTGAATCCCGTCGGAATAAAGTCTCATCGACCTCGGTCGGGGGTGTCTTTCACACTCGCGTGACAACAGTTTCGTCGAAACGTCTCCGTCGGCGCCACCCTACGTTCGTCCGTGGCCTCTCCGGGCGGCTCCATGACGTGCACGTCAGCATTTATATTGCAATGCAGCAAGTCTAGTCGTTACGCCGGCGAAACCGGGTGCGGCGTCGCGGGCGCGTCCGGCGGATCGAGGCGTCGCGACGGCGGCGATCCGGGGTCCGCCGAGGCGCGGTGGGCGGGCGCGGCGGATGAAGGGAAATTCATTTGGCGCCCTCCGGCGGCTCGCGTAGGGTCGCGCCATCGCGACGCACCAAGGGCCGGGGCATGACGACGAGACCGAGGACGAGGGTTCCGGCGATCGGCCGAACGGCCGCGAGGCTCGGCGCCGCCGCTCTCCTGATCGGCCTTTCGGGCTGCGGCGAGGCGGTGCGGATGCCCGATGCGACGGCGGAGATGCCGGCCGGCTGGGCGGCGCGCGACGACGCGAAGGCGGGCGAACTCGGTTCGGATTGGGTGAGAGGCTTCGGCTCGCGCGAGCTCGAGCATCTGGTGGCGCTCGGCGATGCCGACAATCTCGACGTCGCCGCCGCCACGGCGCGGATCGCGCAGGCGCAAGCGGAGCTCGCCGGCGCGCGCGCGGCGTTGGGGCCGAGTGTCGACGGCTCGGCGGAGGCGGCGCGCACGGTGACGCCGGGGACGCGGTCGGCGTGGTCGCCGCCGTTCAAGGCGAACGTCGCCGATTCCTATCAACTCGGTCTCTCGGGATCGTGGACGATCGATCTCTCCGGCCGGCTCCGGGCGCTGACGGCGGCGGCCGGGGAGACGGCGCGGGCGACCCGGATCGAGCGCGACGCGGTGCGTCTGACCACGGCGACGGCGATCGCCGATGCCTGGCTCAGGGTCGGGGCGGCGCGCGAACAGGTGCGAATCGCCCGCGAGAGCGTGACGACGGCGGAGCGCACGCTCTCCGTCTACAAGCGACGCCTGGAGGTCGGCACCGCCACGGCGCTCGATCTGGCGCAGCAGGAAAGTCTGGTGGCGGCGCAGCGGGCAGCGATCCCGGATCTCGAGATCGAGGCGCGGCAGACCCGCAACGCTCTGGTGGTGCTGACCGGGCGGGTGCCGGAGGCGCTCGATCCGAAGATCGCGACCGTCTCGGGGGTGCGGGTGCCGCGGATCGCGGCGGGGGTGCCTTCGCTCCTGCTCACCCGGCGGCCCGACGTGGCGGTGGCGGAGGCGAACCTCGCGGCGCAGGCGGCGAACGTCGAGGCGGCGCGCGCCGCCTTCCTGCCGCAGCTGTCGCTCACCGGCTCGACCGGGCTCGCCAGCGCCTTCCTCAAGAACCTGCTGCGACCCGACGCGGTGGCGTCTCAGGCGGCGGCGGGGCTGACCGCGCCGATCTTCGATTCGGGTGCGCGCGGCGCCGATCTCGATCTGGCGCGCGGGCGGCACGCCGAATTGGTCGCGACCTATCGCGCGACGGTGCATCAGGCGCTCGCCGACGTCGAGAACGCGTTGATCGCGGTCGAGCAGAACCGGCGACACGAACAATTGCAGCAGGCGGTGGTCGCGGCGGCGCGCAAGGCGCAGCGCCTGACCGAGGAGCGGCTGGCGGAAGGAACGATCGACGTGACGACGGTGCTCGAAGCCGAGCGGACGCTGTTTTCGGCGCAGCAGACCCTGGTGACGGTGCGGCTCGCCCGGCTCAGGGCGGTGGTGCAGCTGGCCGGGGCGCTCGGCGGCGGTTGGGACGCGGCCGCGCCGGCGAGCGTGGCGGCGGTCTCGGCCGCGACCGATACGGGGAGGGCGACGCCGTGAAGGGATCGCATCTCCTTCTTCTTCTGGCGCTCGTCGGTGGCGCGGCGGCCGGGGCGGCGTGGTGGACCGGCCGTCTGCCGATCGGAGCGAAGGCCACGCGCGGCACCGAAGAGGCGTTGCCGCCGGGGCCGCCCGG
>JAAYVT010000625.1 GCA_012517025.1 Phyllobacteriaceae bacterium
CCGATCGGCAGCGATCCCTTGCGGCTCCGAATGCGCCGGCGTCGATCCGACCTCATCCGTTCTCCCAGCGCGATCGCGTCCGTTCCCTCGGACCTTATGAAATCTCTATGCCCGAGCTCCGTCTCTCCCATCGATCCCTGATGGGCATCGGGTGGACATTTCCGGCGAAGACCACCCTTCCGGGACCCTCGCCATGTCGGATTTCGCCTGTTTTCTGGGCGCCCTCGCGCTCTTCGCCGTCGCCGCCCTCTATTCCCGCGCCTGTGGCCGGTTGTGAGGGCGCGCCATGATCGAACCGATCCTCGCCTTCTTCGTCGCACTCGGCCTCGGCGTCTACCTCGTCCACACGCTGGTGCGCCCCGAAAAGTATTGAGCGACCTTCCCCCACTCCCTTCGAGGTGACGCCATGACCGTTTTCGGCTGGCTGCAGATCTTCTTCGTCCTCGTGCTGGTGCTCGCCACCGTGGTGCCGTTCGGCCGCCACATGGCACGAGTGTTCGCCGGCGAAAGGACCTTTCTCTCGCCCATCGTGGCGCCGCTCGAGCGGGGGCTGCTGACGCTCGCCGGGGTGCGCGCGCGGGCTCCCCAGACCTGGCTCGGCTACACGATCGCCATGCTCGTCTTCAACGCGGTCGGCTTCGCGTTTCTCTACGCGATCCAGCGGCTCCAGGGCGTGTTGCCGCTGAACCCGCAAGGGTTCGACGGGGTCGATCCGCTCCTCGCCTTCAACACCGCGATCAGCTTCGTCACCAACACCAACTGGCAGGCCTATGGCGGTGAGACCACCATGAGCCATCTCACCCAGATGGCCGGCCTGACGGTGCAGAACTTCCTGTCGGCGGCGACCGGCATGGCGCTCGCGGCGGTGATGATCCGCGCCTTCGCGCTCTCCGGCACCGACCGGGTCGGCAACTTCTGGGTCGACGTGACGCGGGTGACGCTCCACGTCCTGCTGCCGCTCTCCATCGTTCTCGCTCTTGTCTTCGTCGCCTGCGGCATGCCGCAGACGCTTCTCGCCTCGGTCGACGCCACCACGCTCGAAGGGGCGAAGCAGACGATCGCGCTCGGGCCGGTCGGCAGTCAGGAGGCGATCAAGCTCCTCGGCACCAACGGCGGCGGCTTCTTCAACGCCAACGCCGCCCATCCGTTCGAGAACCCGACGCCGATCACCAATGCCTTGGAGATCTGGGCGATCCTGGCGATCTCGGCGGCGCTCACCCACACCTTCGGCCGCATGGTCGGCGACGCTCGCCAGGGCTGGGCGATCCTGTCGGTGATGGCGATCATCCTCGTCGGCGCGCTCGTCGTCGCCTGGTGGGCGGAGGCGGGTGGCAATCCGCTCCTGACCGCACTCGGCGTCGATCCCGCGCTCGGCAACATGGAGGGCAAGGAGGTCCGCTTCGGCCCGGCGGCGTCGGCGCTCTACGCGGTCGCCACCACCGGCACCTCGACGGGGTCGGTCAATTCGATGCACGAGAGCTTCATGCCGCTCGGCGGGTTCATGCCGCTGCTGCTCATGAAGCTCGGCGAGATCGTCCCCGGCGGCGTCGGCTCCGGCCTCTTCGGCATCCTGGTCATCGCCGTCCTCACGGTCTTCATCGCCGGGCTGATGGTCGGCCGGACGCCCGAATATCTCGGCAAGAAGATCGAGGCGAAGGAGATGAAGCTCGCCATGCTGGCGCAGCTCATCCTGCCGGCGACCATCCTCGGCTTCGCGGCGGTCGCCGCGATGCTGCCCACGGCGCTCGCGAGCCTCGCCAACGCCGGCCCGCACGGGCTCACCGAACTCCTCTATGCCTACGCCTCGGCGACGGGCAACAACGGCTCGGCCTTCGCCGGGCTCTCGGCCAACACGCCGTGGTTCGACGTGACGCTCGGCATCGCGATGTTCCTCGGTCGCTTCGGCTACGTCGTGCCGGTGATGGCGATCGCCGGATCGCTGGTCGTCAAGACCCGGGGGACCGCCTCCGCCGGCACCTTCCCGACCCACGGGGGCCTCTTCGTCGGTCTCGTCACGGCGGTGATCCTGATCCTCGGCGGGCTCCAGTTCTTCCCGGCCTTCGCGCTCGGACCGATCGTCGAACACCTGCTGATCCCCACCGGCCAGACCTTCTGACCCCGACCCTCTCAATCGTCGTCTTCCCCGAGGACCGGCACTCATGTCGCAACATTCGCTTTCCGCTCCGTCGCTCGCCGACGGCAAGATCCTGGCCCGCGCCGCCGTCGATGCCGTCCTCAAGCTCGATCCGCGTCGCCTCGTCCGAAACCCGGTGATCTTCGTCACCGAGGTCGTCGCCGCCGTCGTGACCCTGGTCTTCGTGAAGGACCTGGCGACCGGCTCCGGCACGCCCGTCTTCGACGGACAGATCGCCGCCTGGCTGTGGTTCACCGTGCTCTTCGCCAACTTCGCCGAAGCCGTCGCCGAGGGGCGCGGCAAGGCGCAGGCGGACGCGCTTCGGAAGACCCGCTCCGACACCGTCGCCAAGCGGTTGATGTTCGACGATCCGGACGACCATGCGCACACGGCGGTGTCGTCGCTCGATCTCGAACTCGACGATCTCGTCCTGGTCGAGGCGGGCGACGTCATCCCCGCCGACGGCGAGGTGATCCGCGGCGTCGCCTCGGTCAACGAGAGCGCCATCACCGGCGAATCCGCCCCGGTGATTCGCGAATCCGGCGGCGATCGCTCGGCGGTGACCGGCGGCACCACGGTCCTCTCCGACTGGATCGTCGTGCGGATCACCGCCGCGCCCGGCTCGACCTTCATCGACAAGATGATCGCGCTGGTCGAGGGCGCCGAGCGGCAGAAGACGCCGAACGAGCTGGCGCTCTCCATCTTGCTCTCCGGCCTAACCCTGATCTTTCTGATCACGGTGGTGACGCTGTGGGGGCTCGCCGGCTATTCCGGCGCCACCGTCACCGTCACGGTGCTGATCGCGCTGCTCGTCACGCTGATCCCGACCACCATCGGCGGGCTTCTGTCGGCGATCGGCATCGCCGGCATGGATCGGCTGATCCGCTTCAACGTCGTCGCCACCTCCGGCCGCGCGGTCGAAGCCGCCGGCGACGTCGATACGCTGCTCCTCGACAAGACCGGCACCATCACCTTCGGCAACCGCATGGCGACCGAATTCGTGCCCGTCCCCGGGGTGAGCCCGCAGGCGTTGGCCGAGGCGGCGCTGGTCGCCTCCCGGGCCGACGAGACGCCGGAAGGTCGTGCGATCGTCGCGCTGGCGCAGGGTGTCCACGGCCTCGCCGAACCCTCCGGCATCGAGGGCGCGAGTTTCGTGCCCTTCACCGCCCAGACGCGGCTGTCGGGGGCCGACTTCGCCGGCCGGTCGGTCCGCAAGGGCGCCGTCGATGCGGTGATGCGTCACCTCGGCTTCCGCCTCGATCAGGCCCCGCAGGCCTTCCGCGACGCCGTCGACCGCATCGCGCGGACCGGCGGCACGCCGCTCGGCGTCTGCGAGAACGGTCGCCTGATCGGCGCGATCCATCTGAAGGACGTGGTCAAGCCCGACATCAAGGAGCGGTTCGCCGAGCTGCGTGCGATGGGCATCCGCACCGTGATGGTGACCGGCGACAATCCCGTCACCGCCGCGGCGATTGCCTCCGAAGCCGGCGTCGACGACTTCATCGCGGAGGCGACGCCGCAGGACAAGCTCGCCTACATCCGCTCCGAACAGACCCACGGCCGGCTCATCGCCATGTGTGGCGACGGCACCAACGACGCTCCGGCGCTCGCCCAGGCCGACGTCGGGGTGGCGATGCAGTCGGGCACGCAAGCCGCGCGCGAGGCCGGCAACATGGTCGATCTCGACAGTGATCCGACCAAGCTCATCGAGGTGGTGTCGATCGGCAAGCAGTTGTTGATGACCCGCGGCTCGCTCACCACCTTTTCGATCGCCAACGACGTGGCGAAGTACTTCGCCATCGTGCCGGCGCTGTTCGTGGCGACCTGGCCGCAGTTGAACGGACTGAACGTCATGGGGCTGGCGTCGCCGGAGAGCGCCATCCTGTCGGCGGTGATCTTCAATGCGCTGATCATCGTGGCGTTGATCCCGCTGGCGCTGAAGGGCATCGCCTATCGCCCGGTCGGGGCGGCGGCGCTGCTCCGCCGCAACCTGCTGATCTACGGGCTCGGCGGTCTCGTCCTGCCCTTCGTCGGCATCAAGGCGATCGACCTCGTCGTCGCCGCGCTTCGTCTCGCCTGAGGGACCGATCATGATCGAACATCTCCGCCCCGCGCTCGCCCTCGTCGGCGGCCTCACCCTCCTCACCGGCGTCGCCTATCCGCTGGCGCTGACCGGGATCGCCCAGGTGGCGTTTCCGGACGCCGCGAACGGCAGCCTCGCGACGCTCGACGGCACCGTCATCGGCTCGCGGCGGATCGGCCAGACCTTCGCCGATCCGAAATGGTTCAACGGCCGGCCCTCGGCGACCTCGGCCGCCGATCCGAACGACGCGTCGAAGACGATCGACGCGCCCTACAACGCCGCCAACTCGTCGGGCTCGAACCTCGGGCCGCTCTCCACCAAACTCGTCGAGCGGGTGAAGGGCGACGTCGAGGCGCTGAAGCCGGAGAGCGCGGGCGCGGCGGTGCCGGCCGACGCGGTGACCACCTCGGGCAGCGGCCTCGATCCCGACGTCTCGCCCGCCTTCGCCCGCCTCCAGGCGAAGCGGGTCGCGGCGTCGCGCGGCCTGCCCTTGGAGAAGGTCGAGGCGCTGATCGCCGCCCATACCCGCGGCCGCGATCTCGGCATTCTCGGCGAACCGCGGGGCGACGTGTTGGGGCTCAACCTCGCCCTTGCGCGTCTGCCGCCGTCGTGAGCGGATGGCGGTCATGACCGAGACCCCCGCCCGTGACGGCCGCCCCTCCCCGGATGCGCTTCTGGCGCTCGCCGCGCGGGAGGGGAGGGGCCGGCTCAAGATCCACCTCGGCGCGGCGCCGGGGGTGGGCAAGACCTTCGCCATGCTGTCGAACGCCCGCCGCCTCGCCGGCGAGGGGGTCGACGTGGTGATCGGTCTGGTCGAGACGCATGGCCGCGCCGAGACGGCGACGCTGATCGACGGGCTCGAGGTGCTGCCGCGCCGGCCGGTGATCCATCGCGGCCGCACCCTGATGGAGTTCGACATCGACGCCGCGCTCGCCCGCCGGCCGGCACTGTTGATCGTCGACGAACTCGCCCACACCAACGCGCCGGGCTCCCGCCACCCCAAGCGCTTTCAGGACGTCGAGGAATTGGTCGACGCCGGCATCGACGTGTGGACGGCGCTCAACATC
>JAAYVT010000626.1 GCA_012517025.1 Phyllobacteriaceae bacterium
ACCGCCGTCGAATTCGCCCTCGTCGCCGCCCCGTTCCTGTTCCTGATGGGCGCCATCTTCGAGTTGGCGATCCTCTTCCTCGCCGGCCAGGTGCTCGACACCGCCACCGCCGACGCCGCCCGTCTCATCCGCACCGGTCAGGCGCAGCAGGCCGCGATGACCGCCGCGCAGTTCAAGACCCAGGTCTGCAATCGACTGTACGTGCTGTTCGACTGTAACAACGTCTACGTCGAATCCAAGGTCTACTCGAGCTTCGGATCGATCGGCAGTCTGTCGAACTACTCGGCTTATCGCGATACGAGCGGCAACTTCGATCCGACCAAGGTCACCAGCTACCAGCCGGGCAACGGCTCGGCGATCGTGGTGGTTCGGGTGTTCTACAACTACCCCGTCCTGTTCAAGAAGATGCTGTGGGACGAGACGTCGGCGCCGGGCGGCAAGATCCTGATCACCGGCGTCGCCGCCTTCCGCAACGAACCCTTCCCGTGGACCTATCCATGAGCCCGCCGATGCCCGCCCGCCGGCCGTCGCGCCGGTCCCGTTCGCCGCTGGCGCTGCTCCGCGATCGCCGCGCCGTGGCGGCGGTGGAGTTCGCCCTTCTGTTGCCGTTGATGCTGACGCTGTTCATCGGCGGCAACGAGATCTCTCAGGCCCTCGCCGTCTATCGCAAGGTCGGACACACCTCCTCGACCCTCGGCGACCTCGTCGCGCAGTCACCGACCCTGACGGCCGGCGACATGACCGACATCGTGGCGGCGTCGTCCTCGGTGATGACGCCCTATTCGACGACGACCGTGAAGATGGTGATCTCGGCGGTGAAATACACCACCGCCTCCGGCTTCAAGGTGTGTTGGAGCGCGTCGCAGAACGACACCGCCTGGACCGCCGGCTCGGCGCCGCCGATCACCATCCCCTCCGGCCTCGTCGCCGACGGCGAGGAGGTGGTGGTCACCCGGGTGCAGTACAGCTACACCTCCGCCTTCTCGACGATCATGAAGGACATCTGGGGCGCCGGCGCGATCACCCTGTCCGATCTCTCCTATTTCCGGCCCCGCGCCTCCACCACCGTCGTCTACGACGGCAAGGACTGTTCCTGAACGACCGAAGGTTGCATCGCCGCATCCGCGCTGCATTGCAGCATACCGGTCACTACCTACGGGACAGCCGGGACGGAAAACGGATACGAACGTGGTATTTCGCGACGTCGCCGTCGGTCCCGAGGACCCCTTCGGCGCGAACCGATCGCGGTTCGCGGCCGGTGTGGAGACGGACGCGACACGCTCGGAGACACCACCCCGGGGGAGGCGGGAACCGAACATGATCGAGAACAAGCTCTGGGACGAGATCCGGATGGGCGCCGGCGCGGCGACGACGCGCCGGGTGAGGCCGGACGATCTCTTCCTGTTCTCCCGCCTGTCGGGACATCACAACACCCTGACCCTGCCGGCGGCGGCTCTGCGCGCCGATGGTCGCGCCGCCGCCGAGACGGTGCCGCCGTTCCTGGTCGCCGCGATCCTCTCGGCGGTGGTCGGCAATCGCATGCCCGGGCCGGGCACGATGTGGCGCACCGCCACCATCACCTTTCTCGCCGCCGTCGTCCCCGGCGACGAACTGACCGCTTCGGTCACCGTCACCGGCAAATATCCCGACGGCACCGTGGCGCTCGCCTTCAAGGTCGCCAAGGCGAACGGCGAGGCGGTCGCCGAGGGCCACGGCGTGGTGGCCGCGCCGGTCGCCCGCATCTCCCTGCCGCATCTCGACATTCCGGAAGTGATGGTGGAGCGCCACGTCGCCTTCGACCGGCTGCTCGAGGCCGCCGCCACCCGTGCCCCGACCCCGACGGCGGTGGTGCAGCCCGACGACGAGAGCTCGCTCACCGGCGCCGTCGAGGCCTGGAAGGCCGGGCTGATCGAGCCGATCCTGGTCGGCGTGCCGGAGCGCATCCGCCGTTGCGCCGAGAAATACGGGCTCGACGTCGCCACCCTCGCCGTCGAGCCGGTCGGAGACGACGATCAGGCCGCCGCCCGCGCCGTCGCCATGGTCCACGAGGGCCGCGTCCGCTCGGTGATGAAGGGCCACCTCCACACCGACGTGCTGCTCCATCACATCGTCAAGAAGGATGGTGGCCTCAGGACCTCGCGCCGGCTGTCGCACGTCTTCGTGCTCGACGTGCCCGGCCGGCCGACGCCGCTGCTGATCTCCGACGCCGCGATCAACATCGCCCCCGACCTCGACGCCAAGGTCCACATCGTCCAGAACGCCATCGACCTCGCCCGCGCCATCGGCATCACCCTGCCCAAGGTCGGCGTCCTGTCGGCGGTGGAGACGGTCAATCCGGCGATCCCCTCGACCATCGACGCCGCCGTGCTGTCCAAGATGGCCGAACGCGGCCAGATCCGCGGCGGCATCGTCGACGGCCCGCTCGCCATGGACAACGCCATCGACGCCGACGCCGCCGAATCGAAGGGCATCGTCTCGCTGGTCGCCGGCCATGCCGACGTCCTGATCGCGCCCAACCTGGAGTCGGGCAACATGTTGGCCAAGGAGCTGGTGTTCCTCGCCTCCGCCGAAACCTCGGGCCTGGTGATCGGCGCCAAGGTGCCGGTGATGGTGACGAGCCGCGCCGACGACCGTCGCGCCCGTCTCGCCTCGGCGGCGCTCGCCCAGATCTATGGCCATTTCCTGGAGAGCGGCGAAAGCCTGCTGGCTCCCACCAAGACCGGAGACTGCCCGTGACTCGCGCCGTACTCATCGTCAACGCCGGTTCGTCGAGCCTGAAGTTCGCCGTCTATGCCGCCGAGGGGCGCCGTCTGCGCCTCGCCGGCGGTCAGCTCGAGGGCATCGGCGTCCATCCCCACCTCACCATTCGCGACGAATACGGTCGTCACTTGCTGGAGTGGCATTGGAAGGAGCCGGATCGGCTGCCCGGCCACGACGAGGTCCTGACCGGCATCATCCAGTTTCTCGGCGAGAACCTCGCCGACCTCGACATCGTCGGCGTCGGCCATCGCGTCGTCCACGGCGGCCCGGTCTACGAAGAGCCGGTGATCATCGACGACACCGTGATGGCGGATCTGATCCGCTTCACCACCCTGGCGCCGCTGCATCAGCCGCACAACATCGCCGGCATCCGCGCCGCGATGGCGGCCTTCCCCGGCATCCCGCAGGTCGCCTGTTTCGACACCGCCTTCCACCGCCGCCACCCCTGGGTCGCCGACACCTACGGTCTGCCCTATCAGCTGTGGGAGGAGGGGGTGCGCCGCTACGGCTTCCACGGCATTTCCTACGAGGCGGTGTGGGAGAAGCTGGTCGATCGCGAGCCGGAGATGGCGGTGACCGGCCGCGTCGTCGTCGCCCATCTCGGCTCCGGCGCCTCGATGTGCGCCATCCTCGGCGGCCGCTCGGTCGGCTCCACCATGGGCTTCTCCACCGTCGACGGTCTGCCGATGGGCACCCGCTCCGGCTCGGTCGATCCCGGCGTGCTGCTGTGGATGATGCAGGAGAAGGGCTGGGACGCCGACAAGATCACCGAGGTGCTCTACAAGCAGAGCGGCCTCAAGGGCATGTCCGGCATTTCCGCCGACATGCGCGATCTCGAGGGCTCCGACGATCCGCACGCCAAGCGGGCAATCGACTTCTTCGTCTTCCGCGTCAAGCGCGAGATCTGCGCCATGACCTCGGTGCTCGGCGGCCTCGACGCGGTGGTCTTCACCGGCGGCATCGGCGAGCACTCCGCCCTGGTCCGCGCCCGCGCCACCAAGGGGCTCGACTTCCTCGGCGTCGACGTCGATCCGGCCGCCAACGCCGAGCACGCCGCGATCATCACCCGTCCGACCTCGAAGGTGACCGTCCACGTCATCCCGACCGACGAGGAAGGGGTGATCGCCGAGCACACGGTGCAGTTGATCGAAGACTGAGGCCCGACCCGTGCCGCCGTTCGCGGCGGCCGGGCGCGCCGATCGCTTCGCCCCGCCGTCTCACCCGCGCGGTGGGGCGGCGTCGGCGGCCGGCGGCTCCTCCGCCGGCGGTTCGGGCGGCGTCAACAGGTCGACGAAGGGTCGATAGGACGGCGCGCCGACTCGCACGAAGCCACCGGAATGGGTGCGCTCGATCGCCTCGTAGACCTCCGGATCGGCGTCTAGCTCGATCAGCATCTCGCGCAGGCGGCGCTTGTCCGCTTCGCCGAGGCTCGCCTGGACCGTGTGCGGCCCGAGCGGCAGCAGCGGCGACGCCCACACCACCCGAACGTCCTCGGCCCGCGCCTCGCCCCGCGCCACCGCCTCGGCGAGCGGGCCGCGGCTCCATCCGGCGTCGGCGTCGCCTTCCAGGCTCGACCACACCAGCGCCGCCTCGGCGCGGCCGTCGAGCAGCGCCCGCAGGGCCTCGGCCGGCCCGGCGGTCTCCACCAGCCGCGGCGCCTCCGCGCCGACCGGCGCGCTCCGCGCCAGCATCGCCAGCGGAATGCGTCGTGTCCCGATCGAGCTCGCCGGCGCCACCGCCAGCCGCCGACCGGCGAGATCTTCCGGCCGCGCCGGCCCGCTTCCGGCTCGCGCCAGCACCACGGCGTGCCATCCCGCCGCGCGATCGGCGTCGCGCGGCGCGGCGAGCGGCTCGACGCAGTCGCACAGACGGGTGGCAGTGGCGAAACCGATCGCCGACAGCGGCGCGTAGTCGATCCGCCGGGCGACCAGCGCCCCGACCAGCGCGGCTTCGTCGTCGAAGGTCTCGACCGTCACGTCGCGACCGAGCACCGAGGCGAGTTCGTGCCGGAACGGCTCCACCCGCGCCGCCGCGACCTCGCGCCGATCGGCGGCGACGATGCCGAGGCGAAACGGCGCGGCCGCCGCGGCGCGGGTGTACGTCGCCCGCACCCGCCCCCGCGCGCCGTCGGCCGTCTGGGCCGAGGCGTCGCCGCGCCCGGCGAGGA
>JAAYVT010000627.1 GCA_012517025.1 Phyllobacteriaceae bacterium
GACGTCCGACGCGTCGCCGCTCGGGCGAGGGGACGGCGTCGGACATCGGCCAAAAGCCCCGAAAAACGGCGTTCCGCAAGGGCTTTTTCGCGATAGTGAGCGAATTTCCGACGGAAATCCGAGACGCGATGCAGCCACGTCACCTCCGCATCGCTCCCCACGCACGAAAAACCCCGCGGGAGGGTTTCCCGCGGGGTCGTCTCGCCTCGACGCGAATCGCCGATCAGTGCGCGGTCACGCCGGAACCGTCCTCGTCCGTCGTCGCCGGAGCCGGCGCCGCCGGCTCCTCCCACTCGATGCGCTCCGGCATGCGGGTCAGGGCGTTGTGCAACACCTCGTCCATCCGCGACACCGGCACGATCTCGAGGCCCGACTTCACGTTGTCGGGGATGTCGGCGAGATCCTTGGCGTTCTCTTCCGGGATCAGCACCTTCTTGATGCCGCCGCGCAGCGCGGCGAGCAGCTTCTCCTTGAGGCCGCCGATCGGCAGCACCCGGCCGCGCAGCGTCACCTCGCCGGTCATCGCCACGTCGTGGCGGACCGGGATGCCGGTCAAGACCGAGACGATGCAGGTCGCCATCGCGGTGCCGGCCGAGGGGCCGTCCTTCGGCGTGGCGCCTTCCGGCACGTGGACGTGGACGTCGCGCTTCTCGAACAGCGGCGGCTCCAGGCCGAAGTCGAGGGCACGCGAGCGGACGTAGGACGCCGCCGCCTGGATCGACTCCTTCATGACGTCGCGCAGGTTGCCGGTGACCGTCATCCGGCCCTTGCCGGGCATGGTGACGGCCTCGATGGTCAGCAGCTCGCCGCCGACCTCGGTCCAAGCCAGACCGGTGACGACACCGACCTGATCCTCCTGCTCGGCCTCGCCGTGGCGGAACCGCGGCACGCCGAGATAGGCCTCGAGCTTGTCGTGGTCGACGACGATCGACACCGCCTTCTTGAGCACCAGATCCTTGGTCGCCTTGCGGGCCAGCGTCGCCATCTCGCGCTCGAGATTGCGCACGCCGGCTTCCCGCGTGTAGGTGCGGATCGCCTCGCGCAGCGCCTCGTCGGTGATCGAGAACTCGCCCTCGCGCAGACCGTGATCCTTCATGGTCTTGGGGAGCAGGTGCTTGCGGGCGATCTCGACCTTCTCGTCCTCGGTGTAGCCGGCGATGCGGATGATCTCCATGCGGTCCATCAGCGGCGCCGGGATGTTCAGCGTGTTCGCCGTGGTCACGAACATCACGTCCGAGAGGTCGTATTCGACCTCCAGATAGTGGTCCATGAAGGTGGAGTTCTGTTCCGGATCGAGCACTTCGAGCAGGGCCGAAGACGGATCACCGCGGAAGTCCTGGCCGAGCTTGTCGATCTCGTCGAGCAGGAACAGCGGGTTGGACTTCTTGGCCTTGCGCATCGACTGGATGACCTTGCCAGGCATCGAGCCGATGTAGGTGCGGCGGTGACCGCGGATCTCGGCCTCGTCACGCACGCCGCCGAGCGACACGCGCACGAACTCGCGCCCCGTCGCCTTGGCGATCGAGCGGCCGAGCGAGGTCTTGCCGACGCCCGGAGGGCCGACGAGGCAGAGGATCGGCCCCTTCAGCTTGTTGGCGCGGCTCTGCACCGCCAGATACTCGACGATGCGTTCCTTGACCTTGTCGAGGCCGTAGTGGTCGTCGTCGAGCACGCCTTCGGCGAAGCTCAGATCCTGCTTCAACTTCGACTTCTTGGCCCACGGAATGCCGAGCAGCCAGTCGAGGTAGTTGCGCACGACGGTGGCTTCCGCCGACATCGGCGACATCTGACGCAGCTTCTTGATCTCGCCCTGCGCCTTCTCCCGCGCCTCCTTGGAGAGGCGGGTCTTGGCGATGCGCTCCTCGAGCTCGGCGATCTCGTCGCGGCCTTCCTCGCCGTCGCCGAGTTCCTTCTGGATCGCCTTGATCTGCTCGTTGAGATAATACTCGCGCTGGGTCTTCTCCATCTGGCGCTTGACCCGCGAGCGGATGCGCTTCTCCACCTGGAGCACCGAGATCTCGCTCTCCATGTGGCCGAGCACCTTCTCGAGCCGCTCGGAGACGGCGAGCGTGGCGAGCAGCTCCTGCTTCTCCGGGATCTTGACGGCGAGATGGGAGGCGATGGTGTCGGCGAGCTTGGAGTGGTCCGTGATCTGGGTCACGGTGCCGAGCACCTCCGGCGACACCTTCTTGTTGAGCTTGACGTAGTTCTCGAACTCGGCGACGACCGAGCGGCCGAGCGCCTCGAGCTCGACCGGATCGGCGACGACGTCGCCGACCACCTTGACCGACGCCTCGAAGATGTCGGCGCGCTCACCGAAGGCCACGATTTCGGCACGGCTCGCCCCTTCCACGAGCACCTTCACGGTGCCGTCGGGGAGCTTCAGCAGCTGCAGCACCGAGGCGAGCGTGCCGATGCGATAAATGTCGTCGGCCGACGGATCGTCGTCGGCGGCGTTCTTCTGGGTGGCGAGCAGGATCTGCTTGTCCGCCTTCATCACCTGCTCGAGGGCGCGGATCGACTTCTCGCGACCGACGAACAACGGCACGATCATGTGCGGAAACACGACGATGTCGCGCAGGGGGAGCACCGCGTAGACGTCGGTGCCGGGCGCGGGCGCGCCGCCGGTGGGGATGGTTTCGTCGGTCATCGTCTCGTCCTCTCTCGCCTCGGCATCGTCTCGCCGGTCGCGGTCGCGCGCCCCGGGCTCGTCACCGGATCGAAGCCACCTCGCCCGCCGCCGACTTCACGCCGTTCCCGCCGTCTCACATGCAGGAACCGCGCCGCGTCGCCGGCTCGCCCGGACGAACGGACCCTCCCCGCCCCTCGGCGCGAGAAACTCCATCCTCCATCGGCGGAACCGATCCCCCATTAGGTGGCTACCCGGATGGGGCAAGTCAAGGCGTCCGCAGGGTGGTCGCGGCGACGTCGTGAACACGAAGAATTGTCGAGGTCCGCCAAGGGCTCGCGCCGAAACGCGACGGTCGCGCGACGATGCCGAAGGCGGTGCCGGCGCGGGGCAGCGACGGCGGAGGCGGCGACTCGCGCCGGGAAACGACGAACGCCCGGTCGCGGACGGCCGGGCGTTCGAGAACTCTCGGATCGGGCGGCTCAGGCGGAGGTCGCCTCGTCTTCCGCCTCGTCCTCGTAGGTGTAGAGCGGCCGGGCGTTGCCGGTCACCACTTCCGGAGAAATGACGATCTCCTTGACGCCCTTGAGGCCGGGCAGCTCGAACATGGTCTCGAGCAGGATGCCCTCCATGATCGACCGCAGGCCGCGCGCGCCGGTCTTGCGCTCGATCGCTTTGCGAGCGATCGCCTTCAACGCGTCCTCGTGGAAGACGAGCTCGACGCCCTCCATCTCGAACAGCCGCTGGTACTGGCGGGCGAGCGCGTTCTTCGGGGCGGTCAGGATCTCGACCAGGGCGGCCTCGTCGAGGTCCTCGAGCGTCGCGATGATCGGCAGGCGGCCGATGAATTCCGGGATCAGGCCGAACTTGACCAGATCCTCCGGCTCGACGTCGCGGAAGATGGCGCCGGTGCGGCGATCCTCCGGCGCCTGAACCTTGGCCTTGAAGCCGATCGAGGTGCCGCGGCCGCGATCGGTGATGATGCGGTCGAGGCCGGCGAAGGC
>JAAYVT010000628.1 GCA_012517025.1 Phyllobacteriaceae bacterium
AAGGGCGATGCGCGGTCGCTGTCGATCGCCGCCGCCTCGATCGTCGCCAAGGTCTTACGGGACCGGCTGATGACGCGCGCGGCGGAGGATTTTCCGGGCTACGGCCTGGAGATTCACAAGGGGTACGGCACCGCCGCCCATCTCGCCGCGCTCGCCGCCCTCGGCGCCAGCCCACTCCATCGCGCGACCTTCGCGCCGGTGGCGCGGGCGCTCGGGCGGGTCGGCGAAGGTGCGGTCTCGCCCTCGGAAGACGGGCTTCTCTGAGGGCGGGGCGCCTTCCCTTCCTCGTCGCGACGAACGGGTTGCGGCGATCGCCGGTCCGGGGCTATGACAGAGGCATGATCGACCCGGCCCTCGCCTCCCTCGCTTGCTGGTGGCGCTCCTTCTGAAGGAGCGGCCCGTCGTCATGTCCCTTGCAACGACCGTCGCCGCCGCGAACCGGCAGGCTCGATCGTCGTTCGAGGAAGTCATCGGCTCGTGGCGGCTCCCACTCGGAGACGTCAGATGCTTCAGTACTCCCTTCTCCCCGACGACCTTTCCCGACCGGCCGCCGGCGAAAAACCGGTGATCCTCACCGGCGACCGCCCGACCGGACCGCTGCATCTCGGCCATTGGATCGGCTCGCTGCGCAATCGCGTCGCGCTCCAACACACGCACCGCCAATTCGTTCTGATCGCCGACACCCAGGCGCTCACCGACAACGGCGACGATCCCGGTAAGATCTCCCGCAACGTGCTGGAGATCACCATCGATCAGCTCGCCGCCGGGCTCGATCCCACCCTCACCACCTTCTGCCTGCAGTCGGCGCTGCCGGCACTGGCGGAACTGACGCTGCTCTACATGAACCTCGTCACGGTGGCGCGGCTCGAGCGCAATCCGACGATCAAGGACGAGATCCAGGCTCGCGGCTTCGGACGCGACATTCCGGCCGGCTTCCTGTGTTACCCGGTGGCGCAGGCCGCCGACATCACCGGCTTCCGCGCCACCGTGGTGCCGGTCGGCGAGGACCAGATCCCGATGATCGAGCAGACGGTCGAGGTGGTGCGGCGGATCAACCGCCTCGCCGGCGCGATCGTGTTGCCCGAACCGAAGGCGCTGGTGCCGACGGTCGGCCGCCTCCCCGGTCTCGACGGTCGCGCCAAGATGAGCAAGTCGCAGGGCAACGCCCTGGCGCTCGGGGCGTCGCCGGACGAGATTCGGGCGGCGGTCCGGCGGATGTACACCGATCCGGATCACCTCCGCGTCGAGGATCCCGGCAAGATCGAGGGCAACGTCGTCTTCGCCTGGCTCGCCGCCTTCGACGAGGATCGCGACGGCCTGCGCGAGCTCGAGGCGCGCTATCGGCACGGCGGGCTCGGCGACGCGACGGTGAAGCGGCGGCTCGAGGACATCCTCCAGGCGGTGCTGGCGCCGATCCGCGAGCGCCGGGCCCGTTTCGCCGCCGATCCCGGCGAGGTCGCGGCGATCCTGGCGCGCGTCAGCGAGACGGCGCGGGAGATCACCCAGGCGACGCTCGACGACGTCCGCGCCGCCTTCGGCCTCTACCGCCTGCCGACGGTCGCGAGGACGATCGGCCGGCCCTGAAACGGCGAAGGCCCGTGTCCTTCGACACGGGCCTTCGCTTTCGTTCGTTCCGATCCGGCCGGCTCAGTTGAGCTTGGCGGCGACCTCGGAGATGCCCTTGGCGATCAGATCGGGGCCGACCGGGCCGGCGACCTTGGCGGCGAGGACCTTCTCGGCGGCGGCGACCGCGAGGTCGGCGGCGCGCGAGCGGACTTCCGCGACCGCCTGGGCTTCCGCCTGGGCGATCTTGGTCTCGGCCGCGCGGGTGCGACGGTCGATCAGCTCGGCGAGCGACTTCTCGGCCTCGGCGGTGGCGAGGTCGGCCTGGGTCTTGGCCTCGGCGACGATCGACTGAGCCTCGAGCTCGGCGTCGGCCGCCTTCTTCTTGTAGGCGGCGAGCAGCTCGGCGGCTTCCTCGCGCAGGCGCTTGGCCTCGTCGAGTTCGGCCTCGATCGCGGCGACCTTGCCGTCGAGCGCGGCGCCGATCTTGCCGGGAACCTTGAGGGCGACGAGCACGCCGAAGAACAGCAGCAGCGCGATCAGAGCCCAGAGTGTGGCGAGAGAGGTGGCGTCCATCGAGTCCTCCTCACTTCGCCGCTTGGACGGCGGCGGCGATCTCGTCGCGGCCGGTGCCGTCGCCGATCAGCGAAGAAACCAGCGCTTCCGTGGTGTCCACGGCGATCCCGTCGACCTCGGCGAGCGCCGCGGCCTTGATGCCTGCGATGCGGGTCTCGGCATCGGCGATCTTCGCCGAGAGGCCCTTTTCCGCGTCGTGGCGCTTCGCGTCGATCGACGCGGCGAGGGCGGCGCGGGTGTCGGAGGCGATCCCGTTCGCCTTCTTGCGCGCCTCGGCGAGAGCGGCCTCGTAGGCCGCACCGGCGGCTTCGGAGTCCGCCTTGAGGCGGTTCGCCTCTTCGAGGTCACCGGCGATCTTCGCGTGGCGCGCCTCGAGGATGCCGCCGATGCGCGGCAGAGCCACCTTGGCCATCAACACGTAGAAGAGACCGAAGGTGATCGCGAGCCAGAGGATCTGCGAGGGAAAGGTCGAGCTGTCGAACGGAGGGAACGCCCCCGCATGCCCGCCCTCGTGCTGAACCTCGGCCGTGGTGTGGACTTGTTCTGCCATCGTACCCGCCCCGGGATGATCCGGTCACCCGTCGTCGACCAGCCGACGACGGTCTCGATCGCAAGCGTCACCGGCCGCCCCGAGGACGGCCGGCGAGCGACGACGTCTTCCTCGCGCCGATCAGGCGAAGAGGAGGATCAGCGCGACGAGCAGCGAGAAGATGCCGAGAGCTTCGGTCACGGCGAAGCCGAAGATCAGGCGGCCGAACTGGCCGTCGGCGGCGGCCGGGTTGCGCAGCGCGCCGGCGAGGTAGTTGCCGAAGATGGTGCCGAGACCGATGCCCGCACCGGCCATGCCGAGGGTGGCGATACCGGCGCCGAGGTACTTCGCAGCTTGCGGATCCATCTGAATGCTCCTTCGGGTGGTGTCTTTCGAGGGTACTGCCCGCGATCGTCCGGCCTCAGTGGCCGGGGTGGATCGCGTCGTTCAGGTACATGCAGGTCAGGACGGTGAAGACGTAGGCCTGCAGGAAGGCGACCAGGAATTCGAGCGCGGTCAGCGCCACGGCCATCGCCAGCGGCAGCACCGAGCCCGCGACGCCGACGGCGCCGGCGGCGGAGAGCGTCACGACGAAGCCCGCGAAGACCTTCAGCGTGATGTGGCCGGCCAGCATGTTGGCGAAGAGACGGACGGAGAGGCTGATCGGGCGGGACAGGAACGAGATGATCTCGATCAGCGTCACCAGCGGGATCAGCGCGGCGGGCACGCCCGACGGCACGAACAGCTTGAAGAAGTGGAGACCGTTCTTCCACAGCCCGTAGCCCACGACGATGCCGATGACGGTGATCGCCAGGCAGAAGGTGACGATGATGTGCGCCGTCACCGTGAAGAAGTAGGGCACCAGACCGATCAGGTTCGCGACCAGCACGAACATGAAGATCTAGAAGACGAAGGGGAAGAACTGCATGCCGGCCTTGCCGGCGGCGTCGCGCAGAGTGTTGGCGACGAAGGAGTAGCTCATCTCGGCGACGAGCTGCCAGCGGCTCGGCACCAGCGAGCGGCCCGACGACGCCATGACCAGGAAGCCGGTCGCCACGATCACCACGATCGCCATGAACAGCGAGGAGTTGGTGAAGGAGACGTCCCAGTGCCCCACCTGAATCGGCAGGATCTTGGTGATGTGGAACTGATGGATCGGATCGACCTTGTCGGCTGCCACCTGCCCGTCTCCATGTCTCGTCTCGTCGACGCCGTCCGACGCCGAACCCGGCCCGCGCTGTCGCGCATCCCCGCACCCTCCCGGACCGAACGTCCGAGAAGGCCTCGATTCTCATTCGCGGCCATCGCATAGCACGTCGCGGACCGCGACGCTCTACGCCCTTGGGCCAGGGTCACCCGTCGGAACGATCCGACGACGCCCCCGAATTCCGTTTCGGCTCGGAGAGACGCGTCGTCGCCTCCGACACCACCCCCTCGGAGCGCAGGACGTTGAGCACGCCCGCGGCGAAACCGAGGAGGACGAACACGATCATCCCCCAGGGAGCGACGCCGAACGCCCGATCGACCGCCCACCCGATGCCGCCTCCGACGATCACGCCGGCCACGAACTCGGAGGCGATCTTGGTCGCCTGGGCGAACCCGGAGGACCTGCCCCGCGGCTTCGCCGTCTCCTCCGCCTCCCGGCGCGCCTCGAGACTTTCGCCGAGACGTTCCAGACGAGCGGCGAGCGCCGCTTCCTCGGTGAGAGCCCCTCGGGGCGCGGGAGAGCTCGACGCCTTCGTCTCGGGATCTCCTCCCGGCGATCGTTCGATCATGGTCGGGATCCCTCGCTTTGGACGTCGCCTCGCACGCAGGCCCGGCCGGAGCCGATCCCACCTTCGAAACCGGGCGCACCATAGTGGCGGGAAAATGGCCTGTCAAGGAGACCAGACTTTAGTTTATCTCCATGAAAACAATGGGATAAATCGGCAGCGGCGAAAGTTTTCGCGTCTCCCTCAACCGACCCGGGCGGGGTCGACGATGCGGGCGGCGCGCTCGAGATCGACGGACACCAGCTGCGACACGCCGCGCTCCGACATGGTGACGCCGAACAGGCGGTTCATCCGCGCCATGGTGATGGGGTTGTGGGTGATGACGACGAAGCGGGTGTCGGTCAGTCGCGTCATGCGATCGAGGAGATCGAAGTAGCGCTCGACGTTGGCGTCGTCGAGCGGCGCGTCGACCTCGTCGAGGACGCAGATCGGCGCCGGATTGGTGAGGAATACCGCGAAGATCAGGGCGAGCGCGGTCAACGCCTGTTCGCCGCCGGAGAGCAGCGTCAGGGTCGCCGGCTTCTTGCCGGGCGGGCGGGCGAGGATTTCGAGCCCCGCCTCCAACGGATCGTCGGAATCGACGAGCTGCAGCTCCGCCTCGCCGCCGCCGAAGAGATGGGTGAACAGCTGGCGGAAGTGGCCGTTCACCCGATCGAAGGCGGCGAGCAGGCGATCGCGCGCCTCGCGGTTCAGCGTCAAGATCGAGGCGCGCAGGCGGCGGATCGCCTCGACCAGTTCGTCGCGCTCGGCGAGCAATTCGTCGCGGCGGCGCTCCGTCTCGGCGAGTTCGTCCTCGGCGCGCAGATTGACGGCGCCGAGCTTCTCGCGCTCGACCCGGAGCCGCTCCAGCCGGCGCTCGACCCCGACTTCGTCGGGCAGCGGCGCCTCGGGAGCGAGGCCGAGGCGGGCGGCGAGCGCCTCCGGTGCGATCTCGAAGGCCTCGACGATCGCCTCGGCGATTTCGGCGCGACGCCGGGCGGCGGCGACCAGACGTTCCTCGACGCGACCCTTCGCCTCGCGTGCCGTCGACAGCGCCTCGAGCGCGGCGCGGGCGACGGCGTCGGCCTCGGCTTGCGCGCGCTCGCCGAGCGCCAGGGCATCGGCGGCGGCGGCGCGGGCGGTCTCGGCGGCGGTGATCTCGCGGACCAGGCGGAGACGGGCGGTCTCGATGTCGGCGGGGCGCTCCATCAGATCG
>JAAYVT010000629.1 GCA_012517025.1 Phyllobacteriaceae bacterium
GGATGTGCGCCATGCGTTCCGCCTCACTTCGCCGGAGCAGGGGCGGTCGAGGCCGAGCCCATGTCGGTCGCCTTCACCCAGATCAGGCCGCCGAGTTCGGTCTTGGCGGGCTTGCCGTCGGGGCCCTTGGTCTCGGGGCCGTCGACGAGGGCGGCGAAGCCCCACCAGCCGGCGCGCGGCATGGCATAGGCGAAGACGCCGTTGGCATCCGCCTTGACCACCTGGGTGACGAAGGCTTCGTTCGGCGCCTTGACCGAGCCGTCGTTCGCCCATTCGACCTCGACCTCGGCGAAGGGAACGGGCTTGCCCTTGGCGCGGACGAGACCGCGGAAGAGGTTGCCGGTCCACAGGCCGGTCGGGCGCGACAGCGGCTCGATCTCGACCGGCAGGCCGACCGGCTTCGCCCAGCCCTCGCCGGAGGCGAAGCCGTCGACGACCACCTTGGCGTAGTGGATGATCCACTTCTTCTCGGCCTGTTCCCAATAGGGCTGCGGCTCGACGAAGAAGACGGCCGCACCGGGCTTGTCGAGCTTGTAGGCGGCGGTCCAGGTCGTCTTGCCGTCGATCTTCTTCTCGGCGATCGCGCCGCTGAGGTCGGTGGTCTTGTCCTGATAGACGACGCCGACCTTCTTCGGCTTGGCCATCTCCATGACCGGCCCGCGCTCCATCGGATGGGTGAAGACGAGATCGAGCTTCACCTCGCCGCCGTCCGACAGCACGTCGGCGGAGGGGATGATCTCCTGGAAATGCGCGAAGGCCGGAACCGTGGCGCAGGCGAGAAGAGCGGTGGCGGTGAGAAGACGACGCATCGGGTTTCTCCGAGGTTGGTTGCAGCTACGATAGGATGGATTTTAAAAAAGATCATATGCAAAATGCCGCAGACGGGATCTTTCCACCCGTCCCGGTCACACATCAGTTCACTGGGGCGATCTGCCCGCCCGTCAGCGACAGGACACGGGCGCCGATCGCGGCGAGCAGGGCGTCGTCATGCGACACGGCGAGGATGGCGAACCGCCGCTCCCGGGCGACGTCGACGAGCCGCTTCCAGATCCGCACCTGCGAGATCGCGTCGTGCATCGCCGTCAGCTCGTCGGCGATCAACAGGCGGAGTTCGGGGACGAGGGCGCGGACGATGGCGATGCGTTGCAACTCGCCGCCCGAGAGTTCGTGCGGTCGGCGATCGAGCCAGTCGTCGGCAATGCCGAAGGCGCGGCGCGTCTCGAGATCCGGCGACCAACCCTCTTCGAGAATTCGGCGGACCTTCCAGCGCGGGTCGACGGCGGTTTCGGCATGTTGAAAGACGAGTTGGATGGGCCTGCGCCCACGCTCGGGCAGGGCGCGTCCGTCGAGACGGATGTCGCCCGTCGAGGGGCGCAGATGTCCGGCGAGAAGCCGCGCGAGCGTGGTCTTGCCGGTTCCGGACGGCCCGCGAAGGCCGACGATTTCGCCTTCGCCGATCGCCAGCGTCACGCCGTCGATCACCGGTCGCTCCGCCCGGGGCCAGGCGAAGCGCAGATCACGGACGTCGAGCATCATGGCACCGGACGCGCGTCGAGGACTGGACGACCCACGGGGGCGGAACGTCGACACAAGCAGGGGCGGCGACCTCGCAGTCGTGGAGGTGGCCGCAGGCAGTGCTCGGTCGCGTCGCGTCGATCGGGTCGGGCGGTGCAGTGAAGCCGTGCGTCGGCAGGGCAGCCCGCAGGCTGCGGGAATAGGGATGCGCCGGGGTGCCCGAGCGGAAGACGGCGACGTCGGCGGCTTCGATCGTCCGTCCGCTCCGCAGCACGACGATGCGATCGGCGACGGTCATGGCGGCGGCCAGATCGTGGGTGATCACCACGACCGCCTTGCCCTTGTCTGCAAGGTCGCGCAGGAGGCCGAGGGCCAGATCGCGCACCTGCGGATCGAGCCCGGTGGTCGGTTCGTCGGCGACGAGGAGATCGGCGCGCGACACCGTGGCCGTGGCGGTGAGGACGCGGCGCGCCATGCCGCCGGAAAGCTCGTGGGGGAAGAGCCGTCGTGCCGTCGCGGCGAGGTCGTAGCGGGCGAATTCGGATGCGATCAGGCGCTCGTCGACCTTTCGACCCGCCGCCCTCGCGCTCCACCCGACCTGACGCCCGGCGGTGGCCGTCGGATCGAGCCAAGTCACCGCTTGAGGCACCAGCGCGATCCGTCGACCGCGCAATGCGCGGCGACGGCTTTCGTCGAGGGGCTCGCCGTCGAAGACGAAACGGCCCTCAGTCTTGGCGTTGAAAGGCAGGATGCCGAGGATGGCATGGGCGAGCAGGCTCTTGCCCGCGCCGCTCTGGCCGACCACGGCGACGAACTCGCCGGCCCGGACCTCGAGATCGACGCCGTCGAGCACCGTGGTGATGCGACGCCCGAACAGGCCGTCGTATCGGGAGAAGCGAACCTTCAGATCTTCGACCGTGAGCATGGCATCACTCCTGGGCGCGACGGGGATCGAGGACGAGGCGGACACCGCTCGCCACGCGCTCGAAGGTGAGCACCATGACGAGCAGCGACAGACCGGGCAGGACGCCGAGCCACCAGAAGCCGGCGGTGAGGTAGCGCATCGATTCGGCGAGCAGGACGCCGATCGCGGGCAGGCTGGGCTCGAGCCCGAAGCCGAGGAAGGTCATGCCCGCCTCGTGCAGGATGGCGTGCGGGAAGAGCAGGATCGCCCCGACCAGCGCCTGCGGCACGACGTGCGGCAGCACATGGCGGATCGCCACGTCGAACCGGGAGCGTCCCAGTCCACGCGCGACCACGACCCAGTCGGCGACGAGCACCTGCCGCACCTCGGCTCGGACCACTCGGGCGAGCCCCGGCCAGTGCGACACGACGATCGCCACCACGACACCGCGCGTTCCCCCGCCGGCGGCGAAGGAGACGAGGATGAGCAGCACCAGATGGGGGAGCGCCAGGGTCAGGTCGATGAGCGCGGCGACGACGGCATCGAGCCGGCGATCGAGAGCGGCGAGAATGCCGAGCGCCACGGCGAGGAGAGCCGCGAAGCTCGCCGCCGTCAACCCGACCCGCAGGCTGACGGCGAGGCCCTTGACGGTGCGCACCAGCATGTCGCGTCCGAGCGGATCGGTGCCGAAGAGGTGGTGGAGAGATGGTGCGAGCGAACGGTCGGCGAGGTTCGTCCTGAGGCCGTCGTCCGGAAGGAGAACGGCCGCGACGGCGACGCCGACGAGAAGGCCGAGCGCAGCGAGCGCGCCGACGACGGTGCGGCCGCGTTGCGAGCCGAGAAGACCGATGCGTTCGAACGAGATCGTCTCGACGAGGCTCATGTTTCGATCTCCGCGAACCGGCGTTGACGAGGATCGAGGAGGTGCTGGAGCAGGTCGGCGACGGTGTTGCCGGCGAAGACGAAGAACGCGGCGAAGATGGCGATGCCGAGCAGCAGCGGCGCGTCGCCGCGCGTACCGGCGAGAACCGTCGCCTGACCGAGCCCGGGATAGGCGAAGACGGTCTCGGCGAGGATCGACCCGCCGAAGAGTTCGCCGAGGTGGGAGAACTGCAGCATCAGGGCGGGAACGGCGGCGTTGCGCAGGCCGTGACGCAGCGCCACGGCGAGACGCCCGAGCCCTTGGGCGAAGCCGAGCATGGCGTAGTCGGACGCCATCACCTCGCGCAGCTTGTCGCGGGTGTGGAGCGTCACCTGCGCCACGCCGAGGAGCGACAGGGTCGCCGCCGGCAAGGCGAGATGGGCCAACCGATCGGCGATGCCGATCTCGCCGATCGCCATGCCGGGTGGGCCGGCACAGCAGAACGGCGCCCACTGCAATTCGACGGCGAAGACGACGAGCAGCAAGATCGCCGCCCAGAAGGTGGGAGCGGAAGCGAGCACGAAGGCATAGGCGCGGATCGCCCGATCGAGCCATGTCCCTTCGAAGGCGCCGGCGAGAATGCCGAGGGCGAAACCGATCAGCCCGGAGAAGATCCAGGCGAGCGCCATCAGGGCCAAGGAAGCCCGCACCCGTTCGGTGAGCACGTCGGCGACGGGCGCACGGAAGATCATCGAGTTGCCGAGATCGCCGCGAACGACGTTGCCCGCCCACTTCTCGAGGCGGACGAGTGGCGGCTGGTCGAGCCCCCACTTCGCCGCGATCAGGGCCGCCTGTTCCGGGCCGACCTTGTTCGCCCGATCGCCGACATAGGCGCGGACGGGATCGATCGGCGAGATCGACAACAGCGTGAAGGCGCTCGCCGCCACGAGGGGCACGAGCACCACGAGGCGGATCAGGCGTCCGACGACGAAACGCGTCCAGAAGCGACGGGCGGCAGACATGGGCTTCTCCCGATCGGCCGAAAGGGTGGGGAGGGACGAGCCCTCCCCGAACGGCGGATCAGTTGCAGGTCCAGCGCCAATCCTCGAGATTGTAGGTGATCGGGAAGCCGTGACCGTGCGGTTCGACCTGTCGCGGGCCGACATCGAGGCACTTCGAGACGAAGTAGACGTGGTCGATGTTGACGAGCCAGGCCCAGGCGGCGTCGCCCTTCATGCCGTAGCCGGTCTTGCCATCCCACGCCGCCGCCTTCCATTCGGGAAGTGCCTCGGCGAGGGTCTTCGCCGCCAGACCCTTGGCGAAGTGCGCCTTGACCACCGGGTTGTCGTAGAGCCCGGTGTTGAACCACCAGCCGCCTTCGACGTCGGTGCCGACATAGAGATTGTAGGTCTCGAAGGGATCGGGACTGCCGGCGCCGAAGAGGACGACGTCGGAATGCATGTGCTGCTTGATCTCGTCCCAGGAGCGGCCGAGCACGTCGACCTGGATGCCGAGCGGCCGGATCATGTCGGCTGCGGCGAGCGCCAGCGCCTGTCGCGTCGTGTCGGAGGCGTTGTAGTAGATGGCGAAGTGCGCCTTCAGTCCGCTCTTGTCGAGGGTCCCGTCGGAACCGGCCTTCCAGCC
>JAAYVT010000630.1 GCA_012517025.1 Phyllobacteriaceae bacterium
CCACCTCTCGGTCGCCGACCGGCGCTTCGAGGCGGTGATTGAGAAGGCCCGCGCCGCCACCAAGGGGCGGGAGCCGAGCGTCGACGGTTTCCGCTTCGCCGTCGCCGACATCTTCGTCAAGCCGGCGCGCGGCTCGGTCCGCCTGCACGTCGCCGGCGACACCGGCTCGCTCGCCGAGATCGTCGACGCCGAGCCGCTCGCCGCGCTCACCCAGAGCGGCATCGCCGCCACCGGCTTCACCGGCACCGGCTCGGTGACGGCGCAGGTCGACGTCGCCTTCACCGATCCGATCGATCCGAACGCGATCGAGTATCGAGTGGAGACCCAGCTCGACGGCTTCTCGGCGCAGCAACCGATCCAGGGGCGGCGGTTCCAGGACGGCAAATTCAAGATCGTCGCCGACCGCAACGGCCTCGACGTCTCCGGCCGGGCGGTCGTCGACGGCGTCCCCGCCGATCTGCACGTCTACGACCCGCACGGCTCGGCCAAGGGCAACGAGAAGCGCGACTTCAAGATGGAGGTCGACGACGCCGCCCGCCAACGCCTCGGCATCGACCTCGGCGGTGCGGTCGAGGGCGCGATCGGCCTCGCGGTGTCGCAACCCGACCCCAACCAGCTGCGCAGCCGGATCGAGGCCGACCTCACCCCGGCTCGCCTCAACCTGACGCCGCTCGGCTGGTCGAAGGGACCGGGGGTGCCGGCCAAGGCGACCTTCGACCTGTGGGACGACGACAAGGGGATCCACGTCGACAACCTCGCCCTCGACAGCGAGGGCCTGTCTATGCGCGGCAACGTTCTGCTCGATCGCGATCGCAACCTCGTCACCGCCGATTTCTCGAAATTCGCGCTGCGCAAAGGAGAAGCCGGCAAGGTCAAGGTGACGCGCGGAACCGACAAGGCGGTGACCATCACATTCGAAGGCTCGAGCTTCGACGTGCGCGGCCTGCTGCAGTTCAGCCGCCGCCCGCCGCCCCAGGCGCAGGACGCCGCCAAGCAGCCGGATCTGATCCTCAAGCTCAAGGTCGGCCGGGTCGAGGGGTTCAACGGCGTCACGGTCGCCGACGTGGCGGTCGACGGTCATTGGAAGGCCGGCGCCTTCCAGACTCTGGAACTGCGCGGTCGCACCGGCCCGCGGAGCCCGCTGTCGGTGGCGATCCGTCCGGAAGGCGGTCATCGCCGCTTCACCGTCGTCTCCGAGGACGCCGGAGCGGTGCTGAGCTTCCTCGATCTGTTCGATCGCATCGAGGCGGGCAAGCTCACCGTGTCGGCGCGTCTCGGCGCACCGGGCACCTCCGAGGGCGAGCTGCGCCTCGTCGCCTTCCACCTGCTCGAGGAGCCGAAGTCCGGCCGCGGCGTGTCGAGCGAGCAGGCCGCCGACGGCACCCGCCGCATCGCCATCCGCCGTGCCGAGATCGATCGATCGACCGACTTCGACCGCGCGCAGGCGCGCTTCTCGATGCACGACGGCATCATCGACATCGTCGAGGGCATCGCCAAGGGCGCCTCGGTCGGCGCCACCGCCACCGGTCAGCTCGACGTGACGGCGCAACGCCTGTCGCTGTCCGGCACCTACATCCCGGCCTATGGGCTGAACAATCTCGCCGGCCGCATCCCGATCTTCGGCGCCATCACCGGCGCGGGGTCGAACGAAGGCCTGCTCGGCGTCACCTTCCGGGTCGGCGGCCCGATCGCCGATCCGATCCTGCAGATCAACCCGCTGTCGGCGGTCGCGCCCGGCATCTTCCGCCGCGTCTTCGAATTCCAGCGCGAGGACATGCCGCAGTCCTCCGGCGATCCCAACGCCCCGACCAACATCATGCCGGACGGCGCGCCGACCAAGATCACGCCCTGAGGCTCAGCGCGACTCGGGGGCGGGGCAGGGTGCCTCCTTCGCCGCCTCCCTCGGGCAGGCCTCGCTGATCGACCGTTCGGGCGAACGCAGGCCGATCCAGGCCTCGACCCGCGCCGGGTCGAACCCGATCTCGCGGCGACCCTCCACCTCCATCAACGGCCGCCGGATCAGCAGCGGATCGGCGAGCATGGCGGCGAGCGCGACTTGCGCCGTCGCCGTCTCCGGCACCACCTCGCCCGACTTCACCCGTGGGCTCGCCCGGTTGAACCACTCGGCGACCGGCCGATCGCCGAAGAACGAGCGCAACCGCTCCGCCTCCCACGGCTCGGTCAGAAGGCTCGCGGCGATCACGGTGTGACCGGAGGCGGCGAGCAGCGCCTTCTGGCGAGTGTTGTTGGCGCAGCCGGGCTTTTCCCAGAACTTCACGACGGCCATTGTCGGGTTTCCTCCACGCGCGGATCGATCCGAGCCCGCCGAGCAAGAGCGATGCCGATCGCCCGTCGCCGCCGGTCCGCCATACGCGCCCACCCCCCGATCCGCGCGCCGCACGTCCGCCGGGGGGAGCCCTCCGACACCTCCGAGGCCCCCCCGACGCTTCCGCGAGCGGATCGAATCTGGTCGGGAAATTGTTCAAACGATCGATTGATTTATGCGACGTTCGCAGTATGCTCCTGGTCATGACGGATACACAGGCACCTTCCGCCGGACCCGACTCCGGCCGCACGCTCGAGGGCTCCGCCGCCGGCGAAAAGACGCGGGCCAATCTCGTGCGCGTCGCCCTCGACCTGTTCGGCCGCAAGGGCTACGACGCCACCTCCACCCGCGACATCGCCGGCGCGGCGAACGTCAACATCGCCGGCATCGCCTATCACTTCGGCGGCAAGGCCGGGCTCCACCGCGCCTGCGGCGAGCTCGTCGCCAGTTTCATGGGCGACCGGCTGGAGACGCTCGTCGCCGGCGATCCGGTCGCCGACGCGGCGTTGACGCCGGACCAGGCGGCGGAGCGTTTCGAGGCGGCGGTGTGCGGTTTCGCCCGTTTCGTGCTGGCGCAGCGCGAGGTCGAGGCGATCGCCCGCTTCATGGTGCGCGAGCAGATGGATCCGAGCCCGACCTTCGAGATCCTCTACGGCGGCCTGATCGAACCGCGCCATCGCCGGCTGTGCCGGCTGTGGGGGCGGGCGACCGGCGAGGATCCGGAGAGCGAGGGCGTGATCATCACCGTCTCGGCGCTGTTCGGCCAGGTGATGTTCTTCCGCGTCGGCCGCGCCACCGCGCTGCGCCGGCTCGGTTGGGCGACCATCGACGAAAGCAACGTCGAGAAGATCGTCGCGGCGGTCGGCGAGGCGACCCGCGCCGTGCTCGCCGTCCATCGCGCCGGCAAGGGAGAGGTCTGATGTCGTTCCTGTGTTCGCGCGCCCTGGTCGGCGCGCTGTTGCCGGGGTGCGACCCCACCGTCCGCATCTACGGCTACGTCGAGGGCGAGTACGTCGCCATGGCGCCGCTCGACGCCGCCCGCATCGCCTCGGTCGACGTCCGTCGCGGCGACCGCGTCGAGGCCGGCGCGACCGTGGCGCGGATGGAGACCGACGACGCCGAGATCGCCGTCGCCAACGCGACCGCCGCGCTGGCGCAGGCGACGAGCGATCTCGCCGATCAGCGTCGCGGCCGTCGGCCGGAAGAGATCGACGTCATCGCCGCGACCCTCGCCTCGGCGCGGGCCCAACAGGCCGACGCGGAACGGGCGCTGGAACGCCGCCGCGATCTCTTCGCCCGCAAGTTCGCCTCTCAGGCCGACCTCGATCAGGCCCAGACCAGCCGCGACGTCGCCGCCGCCAAGGTGCGCGAGCTCGAGGCCAACCTCGAGGTCGCCAAACTCCCCGCCCGCGACGACGTCCTGCGCTCGGCCGAGGCGCGGGTCGAGCAGGCCAAGGCCTCGCTCTCCAACGCTCGTTGGAAGCTCGATCAGCGCACCCTGAAAGCGGCGACCGCCGGCCGCATCGCCGATCTCGTCCGTCGCCCCGGCGAGGTCGCCGGCCCGCAGGCGCCGGTGGTGAGCTTCCTGCCCGACGGCGCGGTGAAGCTGAAGCTGTGGGTGCCCGAGACCCTGTTCTCCCGCATCGCCCTCGGCGGCATGCTCTCGGTCGCCTGCGACGGCTGCGCGAAGAACCTGACCGCGCGCGTCACCTACGTCTCGCCCGAACCCGAGTTCACCCCGCCGGTGATCTATTCGGTGGAGACCCGCGCCAAGCTCGTCCATCTGATCGAGGCGCGTCCGGAAGGGGCCTCGCTCGACCGTCTGCGCCCCGGCCAACTCGTCGACGTGACGCTTCCGGGAGCCGGCTCGTGAGCATCGTCTCGGTCCATGGGCTGACCAAACGCTTCGGCGATCGCACCGTCGTCGACCACGTCTCGATGGAGATCGAGAAGGGCGAGATCGTCGGCTTCCTCGGCCCCAACGGCTCCGGCAAGACCACGACCATCCGCATGATCTGCGGCCTGCTCACCCCCGACGAGGGCACCGGCACCGTGCTCGGTCACGACGTCTTGACCGAGAGCCGGGCGATCAAACGCCGCGTCGGCTACATGACGCAGAAGTTCTCCTTCTACGAGGATCTCACCATCGCCGAGAACCTCGACTTCGTCGCCCGCCTCTACGAGCTGACGCCGCGCCGCGACCACGTCGACCGTACCCTCGAAAACCTCGGCCTGACCTCGCGCCGCGACCAGCTCGCCGGCACCTTGTCGGGCGGTTGGAAGCAGCGGCTGGCGTTGGCGGCTTGCATCATGCATGCACCCGACCTGCTCCTGCTCGACGAGCCGACCGCCGGCGTCGATCCCAAGGCGCGGCGCGAGTTCTGGGACGAGATCCACCTGCTCGCGAGCGACGGCCTGACCGTGCTGGTCTCCACCCATTACATGGACGAGGCCGAGCGCTGTCACCGCATCGCCTACATCTCCTACGGCAAGCTCTTGGCGCGCGGCACCGTCGACGAGGTGGTGGCCGGCGCCGGGCTGACCACCTTCGTGGCGCGCGAGGCGCCCGCCGATCTCGCCCGCCGCCTCGCCGGGCTTCCCGGCGTCGAGCAGGTCGCCCCCTTCGGCTCGACCCTGCACGTGGTGGGCGCCGACGGCGATCGCCTCGCCGCGACCTTGGCGGGGGTGACGGCGGAGACCGGCGTGCGCTTCGAGCGCGGCGAGACCAGCCTCGAGGACGTCTTCATCCAGTTCATGGCACGCGCGCAGGACAACATGGGGCCGGGCGCGGCGGGAGGACGCGGATGATCGACCTGACCCTGTCGCCGACCCGCCTCGTCGCGGTGTTGTTCAAGGAATTCATCCAGATGAAGCGCGACCGCATCACCTTCGCGATGATGCTGGGCGTCCCCATCATGCAGCTGCTGCTGTTCGGCTTCGCGATCAATTCCGACCCCAAGCGCCTGCCGACCGCCATCCTCGACATGGACGGCGGGCACTATGCCCGCGCGATCACCACGGCGCTCGAGACGTCGGGCTATTTCCGTTTCGATTTCCGCCCGGCGAGCCTCGCCGAGGGCGAGCACCTGATCGCTTCGGGGCAGGCGGTGTTCCTGGTCACCATTCCCTCCGACCTCGGCGCGAGGGTCGATCGCGGCGACGCGCCGGAGATCCTGATCGACGCCGACGCCACCGATCCGGCCGCCGCGTCCGGCGCGGTCGGGGCGCTGTCGACGGTGGCGCAGAACGCGCTCACCCGCGAGAAGGGCGAGGCGGCCGAGATGGACGCCCAGAAGGAGAAGGCCCTCTCGATCCTCGTCCACCGTCGCTACAACCCGGAAGGCGTGTCGCAATACAACATCGTGCCCGGCCTGCTCGGCGTCATCCTGCAGATGACGATGGTGATGATGACGGCGATGGGGCTCACCCGCGAGACCGAGCGCGGCACCATGGAGAACCTGCTCGCCATGCCGGCGACGCCGATGGAGATCATGCTCGGCAAGGTGCTGCCCTTCCTCGGCGTCGGGGCGGTGCAGGTGATCGTGGTGCTGGTGGCGGCGAAAGTGCTGTTCGCCGTGCCCTTCGTCGGCTCGATGACGCTGTTGCTCTCCACCGTGCTCACCTTCGTGCTGTCGCTGGTGCTGATGGGCTATTTCATCTCCACCTTCGCGGCGACGCAGATGCAGGCGATGCAGCTGACCTTCTTCTTCTTCCTGCCGTCGCTGATGCTCTCCGGCTTCATGTTCCCGTTCTCCGGCATGCCGGGCTGGGCGCAGACCATCGGCGAGTGGTTCCCGCTCACCCATTTCCTGCGGATCGTGCGCGGCGTGATGCTGAAGGGCGCCGACCTGCCGGCGATCGCCTGGGAATGGGCGATGCTGCTGGTCTTCATCGTCCTCTACGCCGGCATCGCGCTGACCCGTTTCCGCCGCACCCTCGATTGACCGCCGCCGCGATCGGGCGCATGTCGGACGCCCCGAGTTCGGAGATCCTCCCCATGCAGCTGCGCGACGCGACGCCGGCCGACCTTCCCGGCATCACCGCCATCTACAACGCCGCCGTGACCGACACGACCGCGATCTGGAACGAGAAGACGGTCGACGTCGACAACCGCGCCCGTTGGCTCGCCGATCGCCGCGCCAGCGGCTATCCGGTGCTGGTGGCGGTCGACGACGCCGGCGCCGTGCTCGGTTACGCCACCTTCGGCGACTGGCGCGCCTTCGACGGCTATCGCCACACCGT
Organism: Phyllobacteriaceae bacterium; assembly: GCA_012517025.1. GTDB lineage: Bacteria > Pseudomonadota > Alphaproteobacteria > Rhizobiales > Ancalomicrobiaceae > Pinisolibacter. The sequence goes on from JAAYVT010000630.1 coordinate 6,569, forward strand.
CGAGCATTCCGTCTATGTCGCCGCGACGGCGCGCGGGCAGGGCCTCGGCGAGACCTTGATGCGCGAATTGCTGACGCGCGCTCGTCTCATCGGCAAGCACGCGATGGTCGCCGGCATCGAGGCCGGCAACACCGCCTCGATCCGCCTGCACGAGAAGCTCGGCTTCACCCAGGTCGGGCTCCTGCCGGAGGTCGGCTGCAAGTTCGGCCGCTGGCTCGATCTCGCCTTCCTGCAGCTCACCCTCGACGATCGCCGCGATCCCGACGCGCGTCCCTGATCAGGTCCGCCGCCGGCCGCCGAAGGGCAACCGCGCCAGCACCCGGAACGGGGCGTCGCGGCTCTCCTGGCGGAAGAGGGTGATCGCGTCGACCACGCCGCCGCGCAAGGCGTCGCCGAACTGCTCGGCGAGCGCCGCCCGCACCCCGGCGCGCCGGTCGTCGGCAAGCGACCCGGTCAGCGTCATGTGGAAGCGGTGGTGCTCGAAGACGTGCGGGTAGCCCCAGCGATCGACGTTGGCGATGCGCTCGGCCGAGGGATCGGGACCGAGCCGACGCGCCCGGTCTTCCGGCGACAGCGGCGCCCGATAGGGATGGAACAGCACCACGCAGTCCGCCGCCAGCCGCTCCAGCGCCGTCGACGGCGCGCTCGGGCGCAACGCCACGAAATCGGCGAGATCGGCGACCGCGAGATCGGGGAGATCGAACGGCACGCGATCGGCGACGAAGGCGCGGGCGAAGTCGATCGTCTCCGCCTCGCTCGCCCCGTCGGCGAGTTCAAAGGGGGCGGCGAGGGTGGCGTGGAAGCCGTAGCGGCGCGGCTCCGCGGTGACGTCTTCCCAGTCGGCCGCGTCGCAGGGCGGGCTGTCGGGGAAGGCGACGCGCGCGCCGCTCGCCGCGTCGCGCCCGAGCACCGCCGAGCCGGTGCGCCACAGCTCGGACGACGGTGAAGGGGCGAAGAAGACGGCGAGGCGGGGTGCGGTCATGATCGGCTCAGTCGGCGAGGACGGCGGAGAGGAGGGCACCGACGCCGCCGTCGATCGAACCGATCGCGCCGCGTCCCGCCGCGAGGTCGGGCTTCGGCCGCGAGCCGTCGCCGTCGCGTGCGGGCGCGAGCGCCTCGGGCGTCGCGTCTTCGGCGGCGGTGGCGATCTCGCTCACCGTGACGTCGGGCCAGCGCCGGCGCGCCTCGGCGATCACTTTGCGGGCGACCCCGATCACCACCCGCGCGCCGCGCGCCAGATCGGCGTCGACGGCGGCCGGCACGCCGTACCACCGTCCCTGCGAGGTCCACGCCAGCGCGAAGCCGCCGCGCGCCCGCACCTGGAGGAACGACGGCTCGTCGGCGGCGATGTCGCCTTCCGCAGTCGGCCCCGGCCGGGTGACGATGCGGCGGGGAAACACCCAGCGCTCGTCGCCGGCGAGCAGCGATCGCGCCGCCTCGATCGGCGCCTCCATGCCGGCGCCGGACGGCCCCACCACCAGGATCACCCGCCCCGGCAGGTCGACGGTGGCGGGGGATGCGCCGGGGGCCAGCGGTTCGTCTCGATCCTCCATCGAAGCCTCCCAACTCCGAGAGAGTCGCGGGCGACGCCTTCGGTCGGCGCTCTCGATCGAGCGGCCGAACCACGGCGGCGACGCGACTCGGGGTCCGCCTTCCCTAAGCGGTGTTCGAGACGGTCGTGTGACTCTCGTCCGGCCGGCACCGCCGCCCGCGCACGACGAAAGGCCCGGGGCGCAGAGCACTCCGGGCCTCGAATTCGATCGTTCGATCGGTCGTGGTACGGCGCGGCGCGCCGGCACGATCAGCCGATCACCACCAGGACGGCGCCCGATTCGACCGCCTGTCCGACCGCGACCGGGACGGCGGTGACGGTGCCGGCGGCGCGCGAGACGACGTCGGTCTTCATCTTCATCGCCTCGACGACGGCGACCACGTCGCCGACCGCGACCTGTTGGCCGACCGCGACGGGCAGCGATTCGACCACGCCGGCGAGCGGCGCGACCTGCGCTCCGGCCCCGGCGGCAACCGGGGCGGCGGTCGGGGCGGCGGGGGCCGCCTGCGCGACCGCCGAGGCGACGGCTGACGCGACCGGCGCCATCGGCGCGATCGTGCCTTCCGACGGCACTTCTTCCACCATCACGTCATAGGCGCGTCCGTCGACGCTGATGCGAAATCTCTTCTGCATGGGAGCCCCTCGGTCCATGGACCGCGACGGCCGCAGTCACGGGCCGTCGCGGTGGTCTGATGCGATGCTTGTCTCACAGCGGGATGTTGCCGTGCTTCTTCGGCGGACGGAACTCGCGCTTCGACAAGGCCTTGCGCAGGCTGAGCGCGATCGTCGAACGGGTCACCGCCGGGTCGATCACGTCGGTGATGTAGCCGGCGCCGGCCGACCAGTACGGCGAGGCGAACTCGGAGCGGTAATCCGCCGCGAGCTTGGCCGCCAGTCCCTTGGGATCGTCGGACGCCTTGAGTTCCTTGTTGTAGAGGATGCGCACAGCGCCCTCCGCCCCCATCACCGCGATCTCCGCCGTCGGCCAGGCGAAGACGAAGTCGGCGCCCATCTCCTGGCTGCACATGGCGAGGTAGGAGCCGCCGTAGGCCTTGCGCAGGATGACGGTGATCTTCGGCACCGTCGACGAGGCGTAGGCGAACAGCATCTTGGCGCCGTGGCGGATGATGCCGCCGCGCTCCTGCTCGATGCCGGGCAGGAAGCCGGGCACGTCGACCAGGGTGACCAGCGGAATGTTGAAGGCGTTGCAGAAGCGGACGAACCGCGCCGATTTGTCGGAGGCGTCCATGTCGAGCGCGCCGGAGCGCACCGCCGGCTGATTGCCGACGATTCCGACCACCGTGCCCTCGATCCGGCCGAAGCCTACGATGATGTTCTCGGCGAAGGAGCGGTGCACCTCCAGGAACTCGCCGCCGTCGACCAGCCGCTCGACCACCGAGCGCATGTCCATGGCCTTGGTCGGATCGTCCGGGATGATCGCCCGCATGCCGGCGTCTTCGCTCATGTCGACCACCGACGAGGGCCGATGCGGCGGATCCTCGGTGTTGTTGGCCGGCAGATAGGAGAGCAGGCGCTGGACGATGCGGATCGCGTCGGCGTCGTCCTCGGCGAGGAAGTGGACGTTGCCGGAGACCGACGCGTGCATGTCGGCGCCGCCGACCTCGTCCATCGTCACGGTGCGCCCGGTCACCGCCTTGATGACCTCCGGTCCGGTGATGAACATCGCCGCGTTCGACCGCGTCATAATCACGAAGTCCATCAGCGCCGGCGAATAGGCCGCGCCGCCGGCGCAGGGCCCGCAGATCACCGCGATCTGCGGCACCACGCCGGAGAGCAGGACGTTCTGATAGAACACCTTGCCGTAGCCGGAGAGCGCGTCGACGCCTTCCTGGATGCGCGCGCCGCCGGAATCCTTGAAGGCGACCACCGGCGCGCCGAGCTTCACCGCCGCTTCCAACCCGGCGACGATCTTCTCGGCGTGGCGTTTGCCGAGCGTGCCGGCCGCCACCGTGAAGTCCTGCGCGAAGGCGGAGACGAGACGGCCGCCGACGTAGCCGGTGCCCACCACCACGCCGTCCGCGGGCAGCTCTTTGTCGGCCATGCCGAAGGCGCGCGCCGCGTGCCGCGCGTGGGTGCCCATCTCCTGGAAGGTGCCTTCCTGAAACAGCGCGTCGATTCGGTCGCGCGCCGACATCAGTCCCTTGGCGTGGCGCGCCTCGATCTTGTCGGCGCCACCGCCGTCCATGATGGTCTGGCGCCGACGCTGCAGATCCTCGAGTCGATCCTGTGAAAGTGCCATCGAGCTTTCGAGCCTCCTCCTCGTGGCGACGGGAAAGCCGCCACGGGCGCGGGTCGCGCCTTCGTTCGTGCTCTCGCGTCCGACCGCCCGTCCTCCGGCGCAGCCGATCCGTCCGACCGAAATGATAGCGGCAGGCGTCGTCTGCGGCTCTCCGGTGCAGTCCTGATGGGTATATCACGCGACGAAAGACGGAGGCGTGGCGATCGTATCGTTTCGCCACTGCGTGGCAATACCGACCGTCCTCCCGTCGGCGGAGAGGCCGGGACGACTGCGGCGGGATCTCAGCGAATTGAAATTGCAGCCGTTTGCGCCGATCCTGCGACGGCGCGGCGGGGAGCGTCCGCCGACGGGTCGGGAGAGTTCCCACTTGTGGGGGCTCCCTTCACCGATAGAGTGCGACGACGATGGAAGATCTCGACGGATGTCGGTGCCGGGCCCGCTCTCCGGTTGTCCTCGTCGGGACGAATCGGGGGAGGCATCCGCCATGTCCGAACTCTCGCCGGCGGCCGTCGCCGGGATCTCACTGTTTTCCTATCTGCTGATGGCGGTGATCGCCCTCGCCACCGCCGGGCTGATCGCGGCGTTGGTCGCCGGTCTGGCCCGGCTGGAGCAGCGAGCGGCCTCCACTGAACCGGTGCGTCCGGCCCGTCCGGTTGCCGCACCGTCGATCGCGCCGGGGATCGATCCGGCGGTGGTGGCGGTGATCGCCGCCGCCGTCCAGAGCGTCGCCGGCGGTCATCGCATCGTCTGGATCGGCGAGACCGCGTCCGCCGGCGGATGGACCGGCGAGGTGCGCCAGCGCCATCACGGCTCGCATCAGCCCCGCCACGACCATTGATCGCACCCGCGCGTCCCGGAGGGGACGACGCGCGAGGGAGGCCGACCGTGCCCGACATTTCCTTTCTCGAACTCTTCCAGGGCATCGCCACCCTGGTGCACTCCGACCCGCATCTGATGATCGGCCGCATCGGCCTGATGCTGCTCGGCTTCCTGCTGATGTACCTCGGCTACAAAGGGGTGCTCGAGGCGCTGCTGATGATCCCGATGGGGCTCGGCATGGCCACCGTCAACGCCGGCGTGCTGACCTTCGCCGGCGGCAAGCACGGCACGCTGTTCCTCGATCCGCTCGCCACCACCAACGATCAGGGGATGACGCAGATGCAGATCGACTGGCTGCAGCCGATCTATTCGCTGAC
>JAAYVT010000054.1 GCA_012517025.1 Phyllobacteriaceae bacterium
GGCGGCGGGGCGCGGCGCGGCGTTGGCGGCGACCAGCACCGGGGTCGGACGACGCGCCGCCTCGGCGGCGCCGGCGGCCGGGCGCATCGCCGAGCGCACCGCGAACTCGATCTGGGCGACGTCGGTGAAGGTCTCGCGGAAGAGCACCAGCAGACGGTCGCGATAGCGGCTCTGCAGCCAGTTCTTGAGGAAGCGGGTGGGCACCGAGAGATGGACGGTGTCGGCCGACAGCTGTTCGCATTCGACCCGCGCGAACCAGCTGGTGAAGACGTCCTCGCCGAGTTCGACACGCAGGCGCGCCTTGATGCGCTCCCATTCGTCGCGAACGTCCGGATCCCGGGTCACCGCGCGTGCCTCCATCGTCTGTTGCCTCTCGATTGGTTGCGAGCCCGATCCGCCCGACCGTGGCTCTCTGTCTTCGTCGCCGTCGCCCGCGAAATCGCGACGACGTCTCAACCCGCGCGCCCCGAGCGAACTCGGGGGCGTCGTTCATTCACTCCGACGACAGGTCGGAGCCGCAGTCGTTCAGGATTGGGTCCAGGGAAGCCCGTCGGCCTTCCACCCCGCCACCCGGCCGCGGTGACCACCCTGATCGGGCGGCCCCTCGAAACCGGAGACGACGTTGAAGCAACGGGTCCAGCCGGCCGCGGTCATCGCGATCGCCGCACTGCGGCTGCGCGCGCCGGACCGGCACAGGAAGTAGAGGGGGACGTCGCGCGCCATCCCGGCCTCGGTCAGGGCGCCGTCCAGCACCTCTACGAAGTCGGGATTGACCGCCATCGACGGGAAGATCTGCCATTCGAGGGTGATCGGGGCCTTGCCGAGGTCGGCGAGCGAGGGCAGCCCGACGAAGGACCACTCCGCCCGCGTGCGGACGTCGACCAGAACCGCGGAGCGGTCGCCGGCCAGAGACGTCCAGGCGTCCGACGGCGCCACGTCACCGGCGTAGCCATCGGTGTCAGCGTTCGACATGACGTTACCCCCACGGTGCGGACGTCGTCCGCCCCACCCCAATCAAAATCACCCGTTTCGTTGGAAGATGCCCCACGGATCCGAGCCGACCACCGTAAAACACCGTCTCTTCCGTGAGATTTCCCCTGGCTTCGATCACTCTTCTGTACCTTTTATTTTCCTCGGCGTCGTTCTGCCTCGAAAAATACTCGGTTCCTCGAAAAACAACCTCGGCACGTCTCGCGGAAGTGAGGGGCTCGCGCCCCGATGGCCAATATGTACACAGGCTCCCGGAGCGGCGCAACGCCGGAAAAGCCTCGAGCGGCGTCGCGACGCATGCAGCCCGCACCCCGACTTTCGACTCTCTCGAGCAAGTCCTTCCGACTCCATCGAGTTCGAGTTCGAAACGGCCGAACGCCGCAGCCCGACGATTTTTCTGCGACGTCGCGTCATCTCTCCGCCACCCCCCCGCGGATTCGCCACGGTTTCGACGACATTTCACGACCAAGGCTCAATACATTGATTTTTATGAATATTTTTTGTCAGGCGGTAAACCGCTGAATCCGTCTGGAAGATCCCGAGTGGCAAAATTCCGGATGGAATTTCGTTTCGCTTTCGGATCCGCCCGGCAACAAAAAACCCGAGTCCGACAGGACCCGGGTTTCTCGAAATTCCGGTCGATCGCCGATCAGGCGCCCATCACCTTCACGCGGTGGGCGAGACGGGAAATCTTGCGGGACGCGGTGTTGCGATGGACCACGCCCTTGGTGGCGGCGCGCTGCAGCTCGGGCTGGGCGGCCTTGAGGGCGGCGGCGGCGACGGTCTGATCGCCGGAGGCGATCGCCTCCTCCACCTTGCGCAGGAAGGTGCGCACGCGCGAACGACGGGACTTGTTGACCGCGGTGCGGCGCGCGATCTTGCGGGCCGCCTTCTTGGCGGACGGCGTATTGGCCATGGACGAGCCTCTCCTGGACCTCGATGCGCTCGACCCGATGACCGTCGGCCACCACCTCATCCCGCGAGGGTTCGGAGGTCGACCGGACGGGGCCGATACGAATGTGACGATGCGGCGGCGAAACGGGCCACCACCGAGTGGGGCGAGCTTATAACCGCAGGCCCCGAACCCGTCAACGGCCCGCGCGCGTCGGATCGCCTCGTTCAGCGGTTTTCGAAGGCCGCCTTGCGCTTCTCGACGAAGGCGGTCATGCCCTCCTTCTGATCGGCGGTGGCGAAGGTCGCCTGGAACAGCCGGCGCTCGAAGCGCAGCCCTTCGGCGAGCGACAGCTCGAAGGCGCGGTCGACGCTCTCCTTGGCCATCATCACGATCGGCAGCGAGTAGCCGGCGATCTCGGTGGCGATCGCCACCACCGCGTCGACGAAGCCCTCGGCCGGCAGGACGCGGGCGACGAGGCCGCAGCGCTCGGCTTCCGTGACGTCCATCATCCGCCCGGTGAGCACCAGATCCATCGCCTTGGCCTTGCCGAGGGCGCGGGTCAGGCGCTGGGTGCCGCCGGCGCCGGGGATGACGCCGAGCTTGATCTCGGGCTGGCCGAACTTGGCGGTCTCCGTCGCCACGATCATCGAGCACATCATGGCGAGCTCGCAGCCGCCGCCGAGCGCGAAGCCGGCGACGCCGGCGATCACCGGCTTGCGGGCGCGGGCGACGCGGTCCCAGGGGGTGATGAAATCGCCGACGTAGCTCTCGGGGAAGGTCAGCGACTGCATTTCCTTGATGTCGGCGCCGGCGGCGAAGGCCTTCTCCGACCCGGTGATCACCACCGCGCCGATGCCGGCGTCGGCCTCGAAGGCGTCGAGCGCCACGCTCACCTCGGCCATCAGCGCCGAGTTGAGCGCGTTGAGCGCCTTCGGCCGGTTGAGCGTGATCAGGCCGACGCGGCCGCGCGTCTCCACCAGGATGTTTTCGAACGCCATGTCGGGATCCTTTCCCTCGTCGTGGCCGGCGGGCGACGCCGCGCCGGCAGGTTCGGTCAAATGGCTAACGGAACCTGCGGCCGCGATCAACGGCGGGGCCTTCCGATCCGGGACTTCACGGTCTGGCAGCGCGGACAAAAGAAGGTCGAGCGGCCGGACTGGACGATCCGTTCGATCACCCCGTCGCAGGTCGGGCGCGGGCAGGGATCGCCCTCGCGATCGTAGACGGCGAAGGAATGCTGGAAATAACCGAGCTCGCCGTTGGTCCGGCGATGGTCGCGCAGCGAGGAACCGCCGGCCTCGATCGCCTCGAGGAGGACGGCGCGGATCGCGCCGGCGAGGTCGTCGAGGGCCGTCGTCGGCCGGCCGGTCGCCGTCACGGTGGAGCCGGCGGGCGCGCGCGGATCGAGCCGGGCCCGCCACAGCGCCTCGCAGACGTAGATGTTGCCGAGGCCGGCGATCGCGTGCTGGTCGAGCAACGCGCTCTTCAAGGGCGTCGCCCGATCGCGGAAGAGGGCGGCGAGGCGGGCGCCGTCGAGCTCGTTGCCGAGCGGCTCGAGCCCGAGGCCGGCGAGGGCCGGATGCTCGGCGAGGGCGGCGCGCGCGGCGAGGTCCATGACGCCGAAGCGGCGGGGATCGTTGTAGGTGACGGTGGCGCCGCCGGGCAGATGATCGCCCTCCAAATGGAAGACGACGTGATCGTGGGCGGCGGCGCGGTCGCGGCCATGGTGGAAGACGCCGGGCACGCCCTCCCCTTCCCCTTCGGCGCGGATGCGGAACGAACCGGACATGCCGAGATGGGCGATCAGCACCTCGCCGGTGGAGAGATCGGCGAGCAGATATTTCGCCCGCCGCGACAGTGCCGTGACCGTCGCACCCTCCAGGCGCTCGACGAAGCGGACGGGAAACGGCTTGCGCAGGTCGGGGCGGCGGCACTCGACGCGGACGATCCGCGCCCCCTCCATCACCGGTGCCAGGCCGCGACGGACGGTTTCCACCTCGGGCAGTTCGGGCATCGGCGCTCCTCGGGAGGATCCCGCCTCACTTCTCGCAGGTGACCGCGACGACGCGGTCGCCGAGACGGGCGACGGCGCCGGCGCTGGTGGTCGGGGCGCTCGCCCCGGCCGGTTCGATGCCGCCGCCGGCCTTGCCGACGAAGCGGGCGAGCACCTCGCCGGGCACCAGCGGATAGTCGGCCGCCGGGACCACGCCGGCGAAGGCGTGGGCGACGTCGGGCGCGGCGGCGACGAGGCCGACCAGCCGCCCCTCGGCGTCGACCACCGGCGCCGACAGGCCTCCGGCCTGCAGCGCGGCGCGGACGCCGCGTTCGGTGGCGGTGCCGGCGGCGACGGTGCGGGCGTTCGCGGTGCGCGCCACCACCGTTTCGTTCGCGCCGACCGGCGGGGCGGCCTCGGCGAGGCGGATCGCCGGCACCGCGGCGGTGTCCGACCACGACAACAGCGCCAGCGCCTTGCCGTCGTCGAGCCCGGCGACGGTGGCCGGCTTGGCGGAGACGGTGAGGACGCGACAGCCGTCGACGGCGGCGGCGACCACCACCGCTCGACCGGGGGCGACCACGAGGCCGGTCGAGGCGAGCGCGACGGTGGCCGGCGCCGGCGGGGTCGCCGGCGGAGTGGTGGGCGTCGCGGCGGCGGGTTTCGTCTCCGGCAGAGTGGCGACGGGCTCGGGCTCCTTGCCCGGTTGCGAGCGGAAGGCGGCGGCCGAGGCGATCACCACCCGATCGAGGATCGGATCGGCGGTGGCGTCGACGTAGACGATGAAGCCGCGCACCCCGTCGCCGACGCGCTCGAAGCGCTGATAACCGCGCTTGGCGCCGACGGTGTCGGCGATGACGAACCAATCGGCGCGCATCACCGCGTAGCCGACCTTGTGGCCGGGGCCCTCGCGCTTCAACCGATCGTAGAGGGCGGTGAGATCCTGGCGCGGCAAGGCGTAGGCCCGCCATTCGACGCGGCCGTCCTTGGAGGCCCAGCGGGTGCCGCCCTCCGCCTTCGCCGCCTTGCCCACGAGCTTCAGCGGCAGACCGAGGCGCACGCCGGTCGCCGGGTCGTCGACGATGGTGAAGCCGACGGCGGCCTTCTTCTCCTTCTCGACGCGGGCGAGACGGGTGAGGACGTCGTCGGTCGGAATGCCGTCCGGCACCGTCTGGGACCGCGCCTGGAAGGCGCGAATCGCCTCGAGCGTCATCCGCCCGAAGGTGCCGTCGAGGGTGCCGGCGTAATCGCCGCTCCACACCAGACCCGACTGGATCGCTTTCCGCTCGGCCTCGGGTCGGCCCTCCCAGGCGAGGCGCGCCGCCTCGCGGGCCTCCGGGGCGATCTCGCCGAGCTCGGGGGCGGGAGCGGTCGCCGCGGGGGCGGGGGCGGCCGGCCGCTTCGGCGGCGTCTGCGCGAAGGCCGGGACGATGCCGGCGAGCACGAGCGCGATCGAGAGGACCATGCCCCGCCCGCGATCCGATCCGTGATCCATGCCGCGACCTCCCGTGATCGTCGTCGCCGTCGGCCGGGATCTTCTCAGAGGCGGGTCGGCGCGTCGAGGGGGCGGGAGCATTACGACGATCGTCATTCGCGCGGTCGCCATTCCGACATTCGCGTCTCGGAGGACGGTGCTATCATCCGCGCCCGCCGCAGACCGCGACGCCACCGACGGCGGCGTCGAAGAAGATCGCGATCCGTCACGGGCCGCCCGACGAGGCGGAGGGGAGAGACGACATGCGCCACACCCTGCGTTGCCTGCTGACCGCCGCCGCCCTCGTGGCCGGCACTCTTCCGGCGCTCGCCGAAAAGAGTTTCACCCGCGACGAACTGGAGAGCGGGGCGATCCGGCTGGAGAAGAGCCTCGAGGGCGAAGCCGCCCGCCCCGGCGAGGCGGCGCAACTGAGGAAGGACGCCGACGCGGCGCTGGCGGCGAAGAACTTCGAGGCACTCGGCGAGATCGCCGGCCGACTGGTTCTCCTCAATCCACGCGATTGGACGTCGTGGACGCGACTTTCGGTCGCATTCAGCGGACTGACCCCGGCCGACTGGCAGGCCAAGAACGAGGCGCGGCGCAACGCCCACGCCGCCGCCTATCGCGCCTATCGCCTCGCCCCCGGGCCGCGCGAGGAGGCGCTGGCGCTGACCACGCTCGCCAATTCCTACGTCTCGGAAGAA
>JAAYVT010000631.1 GCA_012517025.1 Phyllobacteriaceae bacterium
TCCGGAAGACCAGCTGCCGGCGGAACTGCGGACCAACACCTTCTCCACCCCGGTCCTCGATCAGGACACCGAGGTGACGGGCAACATCCGGGCGACGCTCTATGCGGCGACCGACGCGGTCGACACCGACTGGGTCGTGCGCGTCACCGACGTCGGCCCGGACGGCAAGTCGATGATCGTCGGCGACGGCATCGTGCGCGGTCGCTTCCGCGAGTCCGGCACCACCCCGACCCTGCTCGAACCGAACAAGGTCTACGCCTACGACATCGACCTCTGGCACAACAGCTGGATCTTCAAGGCCGGTCATCGCATCCGCGTGGCGGTCACCAGCTCCAACTGGCCGCGCTACAGCCGCAACATGAACGTCGCCGAATTCCCTGAATTCGCGACCGAGTGGAAGGTCGCCAACCAGAAGATCTACATGGATCCGGAGCATCCGTCCCATGTGATCCTGCCGATCATCCCGAAGAAGAAGTAACCCCTCCGATCCACGACGAAACGAACCGACCGGCGCCCTTCGGGGCGCCGGAACGGAAGGATTTTGCCATGACCAAGCTCCACACTCTCCTCGCCACCTGCGCCCTGACCATCGGATTGGGCTCCGCCTTCGCCGCTGCGGCCGACTTCCCGAAGATCAACTCCCCGGTCCTGCTGACCTCGGTCGGCCAGTCGCCGGACTGCAACACCGTCAAGGTGCTGGCGCAGAAGGCCAAGCTCGCGGACGTCAACTTCAAGCCGATGGCCACCGATGCCGACATCGGCGACGCCAAGACCATCGTCGTCACGGTCGGCGTCAGCCACAAGGGCTTCGGCGTCGCCGGCGTCAACCTCGAAACCGAGAGCGCCCGCTCCAAGGCTCTGATCGACGCCGCCAAGGCCAAGCACGTTCCGATCGTCCTCGTACACATCGGCGGCATGGAAGGCCGTGAGGCGATGTCGCAGAAGATGCTCGACGTCGTCGCGCCCAGTGGCGACGCCTACATCGTCTACGCCCAAGGCAACGGCGACGGTTACTTCAACAAGGTCGCCGGCGAGAAGCCGCTGATCCTCGCCGACAAGCCGATGGATCTGATCAAGATCTTCGCCGAACACTCGAAATGACCGGATCCGTCGGCGGCGCGCCCTCCTACCGCCGACGGTGTGCCCCACTCCGCCGACGACGTGCCCCTCGTCGTCGGCGGAGTGACCGCGCCTCACTCGATCGATGCGCCCGAGTTTCCGCCAAACACCGTGAGGTCTTCCATGTTCGCTCACTCCCATGGCGACGCGATGTACTGGACAGCCGGGTTCGCCCTGGTCGCCATGGCCGTCGCGTTCGCCGTCATCATGGCCCTGGGTAAGAAGTTCAACCAGAAAATCCCGCTGGCCTTCACCCTCTTCGTCGCCGTCGGCGTCAGCGCCGTCGCCACCGGGTTCAATCCGCTGCGACACTTGTTCGAAGGGCCGACCTGGTACATCTATATCAACCTGGTCATCTTCTGCGGCATGATCTTCCTGACCACCATGAAGGCGGCGGGAAACCTGGATTGCATCGCCTACGACATCCTGACCAAGTTCCGCACCCAGCCGGCCGTCGTCCTCGTCCTGGTGATGGCGCTGCTGTTCTTCCCCGGCATGGTCACCGGCGTCGGCACCGCCGCAATCCTCTCCACCGGCATGGTCGCCGTGGTGATCCTGCGCGTCTGCGGCATTCCGAACGTCAAGATCGGTGCCATTCTCGCCGTCGTGACGACGATCGGTTCGGCGGCGCCGCCGGTCAATCTGCCGGCGATCATCATCGCCAGCGGCATCAACATGCCCTACGAGGGCTTCGACCGCATCCTGTGGGCGCTCACCCTGCCGACCGGTCTGTTCTCGATGTTCTGGCTGGGTTGGAAGGACTATCGCGTCCCCTCGGTCGAGGCGATCGAGGAGGCCCTGCCCAAGCCCGAGCGCATCAACGCGATCATGCCCTACGTGCCGCTCCTGGTGGTGGTGGCGATCATGGTGTGCATCCGCGCCTTCCCCGGCCGCTTCCCCGACATCGTCACGCCGATGGTGTTCATGGTCGGCAGCGTCGTCACACTGTTCACCGGCAAGCGCTTCAATTACGTCAATGCCTGCCGCGAAGCGATCGGCGGCGGCGTCTTCTCCACCGTCGCTCTGATCTTCGTGATCGGCGCGGTCGTGCAGGTGACCACGCTCACCGGCGCCAAGGGCCTGCTGGTTCTCGCCGCGATGGTGATCGGCGCCACCGCCCCGGCGCTGATGTACGGCGCCATGGCGATCACGCTGCCGCTGCTCGGCGGTGTCCTCACCCAGCTCGGCACCGCGGTCATCCTCGGCATTCCGTTCGAACTGGCGATGATCTCCAAGAACCCGGTGGCGTTCGTCGCCGGCCTGTCGATGCTCTGCTACTTCGCTCAGCTCGTCCCGCCCTCGGCGCTCGGCGGCTACTTCGCCCGCGATCTCGCCGGCGAGACCGAGTACATGCCGATGCTCAAGAAGTGCATCGTCCCGAGCCTCGTCACCATCGCCTTCACCGTGATCGAACTCGTGTTCGCCGACCAGTTCGCCGCCGTGTTCGTCCCGTTCTGATAAGCGAGGAGTGTAAAGATGCCTCTCTACATGATCGTCATGGGAATGTACACGGTCCTGACGGCCTACATTCTCTACCTCGTCTTCACCATCGTACTGAGGTCGAAGAATATCTGGGAACAGATCATCTCGATCATCATCATCGTCCCGTTCGCCATGCGGCTGTTTTTCATCAAGTGAGGAGCGACGAGCATGACGAACACCAAGAAGACCGGCTGGGCGACGATCGCCGCCTCCGCCGTGATCAGCGCCGCCCTCACCTACAACTACGCCCAGATGTGGAAGGACGACGTCATCGTCCCGGGTCCGGGCGTGACCAAGGTGAAGTGGCTCTCCGACTACAACCCCGACCTCAAGGGCACGCTCGGCGACACCCGCGTCTTCGTGCTGGAGGGTAAGGAACCCGGCGGCACCTTCCTGGTGCTCGGCGGCACCCACTGCGACGAGACCGCCGGCTTCGCCGCCGCGCTCATCCTGGTGGAACACGCCACCGTCCAGAAGGGCCGGGTGATCGTGGTCCCGCAGATGAACAACTCGGGCTGGACCAACAACTATCCGCAGGAGGCCCACCCGCAGTTCGTCACCATCCCACAGAAGCCGGACGGTTCCGGCCGCGTCTTCCGCTTCGGCTCACGCGAGGGCAACTCCGGCGAGCTGTGGCCGGATCCGGAAGTGTTCATCCAGTACCCGCACCGGCAGAAATATTCCGGCGAGGAGATCCGCAATCCCAATCGCGCCTATCCGGGTCGCCCCGACGGCACGTTCGAGGAGGCGGTGACCTACGGCATCCAGATGATGCACCGCACCGAGCAGATCGACATGCAGATCGACATGCACGAAGGGCAGCCGGAATACCCCTTCGTCAACGCCTTGAGCTCACACAAACGCGCCGCCGACGTCGGCAGCGCCGCGGTGCTCGAGATGCAGATGGCCGATCTCAACATCGGCATGGAGACCTCGCCGGATTCCTTCCGCGGCCTCTCCAATCTGGAGCTGGGAGACATGTTCCCCCACCTCTACGCCTTCACCTCCGAGACGGTGAACCCGATCCA
>JAAYVT010000632.1 GCA_012517025.1 Phyllobacteriaceae bacterium
CCGCACGTCGCCGAGATGCAGCACCTGATGGTGGGTGCCCCCGTTCTTCAGCCAGCCGTTCAGGCATTCGGCGACGCCCGAATCCGGCCGATAGAAGAAGTAGGGCATCTCCACCGTCGGCAGTTCCTCGGTGTCGAGGATGGTGCCCTGGGCGACGACGAGGCGATATTTGCCTTCGCCCGGATCGAGCAGGCTCGCCAGCGTCGCCGGTCCCGGCTCGGCCATGAAGAGGACCGTCGGCGGATTGTCGAGCCCACCGATGCCGAGCGGGCGGTCGATCAGCTTCGGCTTGCGATCCTTGCGGGCGACCTTCCAGTTGCCCTCGCCCATGTGGCTCTGCAGCGCCGCGTCGCGCTCGAAGTCCATGGCGTACATCTCGGTGAAGTGCGGATCCGGCGCGATCGCGCGGGCCGCCACCATCAGCGAGGCGCAGTTGGTGTCGCCCTCCGCCGAATAACCGTAGCCGGCCGCCATCAGGTTCGACGCCGCCATCATGTGGATCTGGCTGAACCGCCCGTCGAAGCCGATCTCGTTGAAGTAGAGCGAGAAGGCGTCGTAGCCGCCGGCCTCGAGCAGCTTGGTGATGCCGATCTGGATCTTGGCGGCCTCTTCGAGCTGGGCCGGCTTCAGCCGCGGATCCATCTCGAAGTTCGCCCGGCAGAAGTCGAGCACCGCGTCGATTTCCGATTGCGTCGTCTGATTCATGTAGTAGACGATCGAGCCCATGCCGATGTGGTCGATCTGCGGTCCGAGCTTGCGCATGAAGGTGTGCGGATCGGTCAGGATGTCGCCCATGCCGGGCATCCGGCCGAACACCGCGACCTTGGCCTGCTTCATCGCCGTCACCGTGTGGGCGGCGACCGCGAAGGTCTCGACCGCGTCGACGAAGCCCTGAGATTTCCAGTCGCCGGAGAAGACGGTGAATTTCTTGCCCAGCCGGATCAGGGTGTTGGCGGTGTCCTGGGCGCCGTGGACGCCCTGATTGTAGGTGAGGTCGCCCATGTCCCACGCGGTGGTGACGCGCGGCTCGGGCTGGATGTTGGCGAGCATCAGCGGCAGCGAGCAATCGCGGAAGGCGTTGACCAGCCGCAGGCCCGGCCCATAGGTCAGCATGACGATCAGCACGCCGTCGACGCCTTCGCTCTGGAAGCCCGTCATGATGCGCTCGATGTCGTCACGACAGCGCGCTGCGCCGGGGAAGCGCACCTCGGCGACGCCGGAAAGCCGTCCGGCGACCTCGCGGCCGTAGGCCTCCTGCCGTTCGGTGATGCCGGGCAGCATCTTGTCGTAGAGTTCCTGCATGATGCCGAGCAGACCGATCACCGGTTTGCGGCCGACCACATCGAGCGACATGGCGTTCGTCCTCGTTGAAGGGGTTTATCGGGATCCCGCCGGCTTCTGGCCGTACCAGGCGCCGGGACCGTGTTTGCGGGCGTAGTGGTATTCGAGGACGTGGTCCTCGACCGGCTTCGCGGCCGGATCGATGGCGATCGTCGCCGAGGCGATGCGGGCAATCTCCTCCAGGAAGACCGCGTTCAAGACGGCGTCTCGGGCGTTTCTGCCCCAGGTGAAAGGGCCATGACCGGCCACCAGCGCCATCGGCCGGGCGAGCGGATCCTCGTTGCCGAGCCGGCGGACGATCGCCGCGCCGGTCTCGCCCTCGTAGTCGCGGGCGACTTCCTCCGGCGAGAGCGGCGCCGTCAGCGGCACCGGTCCGTGGCAATAGTCGGCGTGGGTGGTGCCGAAACAGGGGATCTCGCGGCGCGCCTGCGCCCAGGCGACCGCATGCGCCGAGTGGGTGTGCGCCACCCCGCCGATGGTCGGGAAGGCGCGATAGAGCACCAGGTGCGTCTTGGTGTCGGTGGAGGGGTTGAGCTCGCCTTCGACGGTCTTTCCGTCGAGATCGACCACCACCATCTTCTCCGGCGTCAGGTCGTCGTAGGCGACGCCCGACGGCTTGATCACCACGAGGCCGTGCTCGCGGTCGATGCCGGAGACGTTGCCCCAGGTGTGGACGACGATGCCGCGTCGGTCGAGCTCCAGATTGGCCTCGCACACGGTCCGGCGGAGTTTCTCGAGCATGGGTCGCCTCGCGTCTCGTGAGAGAAGTTCGCGCTCGCGCGCGGGGTCAGGGTCGGGAGTCCTGCTCGCCGAAACGTTCGAGCCGTTCGCGTCGCGCGTAGAGGGCGCGATAGGCGGCGACGGCTTCCGGGTTCGGTCGGTATTCGACCAGGATCTCGCTCTTCATCGCCTGTTTCGCCGCCTCGGCGGAGGGATGGCAGCCCGCCACGGTGGCGGCGAAGACGCCGGCGCCGCGGGCGCAACACTCCTGCGAGGCGACCACCGAGATCGGTCGATCGAGCACGTCGGCGCAGGTCTGCACCACCAGCGTCGACTTCTGCGGAATGCCGCCGAGCGCCAGGATCCGCCCGA
>JAAYVT010000633.1 GCA_012517025.1 Phyllobacteriaceae bacterium
ACGATCGCGGTGATCGCCCACGACGAGAAGAAGCCGGCGCTGGTCGATTGGGTGGTACGCCACGCGGACGCCCTGCGCGGCCATCGGCTGATCGGCACCGCCACCACCGGCTCGCGGGTGAAGGCGGCGTTGCCCGACTTCGACCTGGCGCTGGTCAAATCCGGTCCGCTCGGCGGCGACCAGCAGATCGGCGCCAAGATCGCCGACGGCGAGATCGATCTCCTCGTCTTCTTCTCCGATCCCTTGACCGCGATGCCGCACGATCCGGACGTCAAGGCGTTGCTGCGGCTGGCGCTGGTCTACGACGTGCCCTGCGCCTTCAATCCCTCGACGGCCGATCTGATCGTCGCCTCGGGCATGCTCGAGCGCAGCCGGGACGACGCGGCGGAGTGAGGGCGGACGGCTCGGTTCTTGCCTCGGCGCCGGCGACGACGCGGTGAACGGTGACGCCCGGGAGGGGTGAGGACGGCATGGTCGGACGACAGCGCATTCTCCCCGTCCGACGCGACTACAATCGCTGGGTCGCCGACCAGACGCTCGAGGACTACGCGCTGCGCTTCACCGCCAAGAGCGCGCGGCGGTGGTCGGCGCCGCGGGTCGCCCAGACCGCGATCGGGGCGATCTCGTTCCTGGCGCTGGAGGCGATCGGCGGCACGATCACGCTCGCCCACGGCTTCGTCAACGCCGCCGCCGCGATCGTCGCGGTGTCGGTGATCCTGCTGGTCACCGGCTGGCCGGTGGCGCGGGCGGCGGCGCGGTTCGGCGTCGACATCGATCTGCTCACCCGCGGCGCCGGTTTCGGCTACATCGGCTCGACGGTGACCTCGCTGGTCTATGCGAGCTTCACCTTCATCCTCTTCGCCATCGAGGCGTCGATCATGTCGTCGGCGCTGAAGCTCGCCTTCGGCTGGCCGTTGTGGCTCTCCTACATCTTTTCCGCCCTCGCGGTGATCCCGCTGGTGGTCTACGGCATCACCGCGATCTCGCGCTTCCAACTGTTCACCCAGCCGTTCTGGATCGTCCTCAACATCGTCCCCTTCGCCGTCATCGCGTGGCGGGATCCGGCGCAGTTCAGCGCGTGGTGGCAGTTCGGCGGGGTGGCGCGCGGCGGCCAGCCGGGGACGTGGTGGGAGGAGTTCGATCTCGTCCGCTTCGGTCTCGCCTCGTCGGTGATCCTCGCCCTGATGCCGCAGATCGGCGAGCAGGTCGACTTTCTGCGCTTTCTTCCCGCCCGGGTGGTCGGCGGAGAGCGGGCGCATCGCATCGCCACCTTCTTCGCAGGTCCCGGCTGGGTGGTGCTGGGGGCGCCGAAACTCTTCGCCGGGTCGCTGCTGGCGGTGATCGCGCTGCGGCTCGGGGTGCCGGAGAGCCACGCCGCCGAGCCGGCCTACATGTACGACGTCGCCTTCTCCTACCTGATCCCGTCGCGCGAGGCGGCGTTGGCGCTGACCGCGTTCTTCATCGTGGTGTCGCAGCTCAAGATCAACGTGATGAACGCCTACGCCGGGTCGCTGGCGTGGTCGAACTTCTTCTCGCGCGTCACTCATTCCCATCCCGGCCGCGTCGTCTGGCTGGTGTTCAACGTGGCGATCGCGCTTTTGCTGATGGAGCTCGGCATCTACGAGGCGCTGGAGAAGACGCTCGGGCTCTTCGCCATCGTCGCCGTCGCCTGGCTCGGTGCGGTCTCGGCCGATCTCGGCATCGCCAAGCCGCTCGGGCTCAGCCCGCCCGGCATCGAGTTCAAGCGGGCCCATCTCTACGACGTCAATCCGGTCGGCGTCGGCGCGATGGCGATCGCCACCGCCTCGGCGTTGGTGGCGGCGACCGGCGGGGCGGGGGTGGTGGCGCAGGCCTTCGCGCCGTTCGTGGCACTGGTCGTGTCGATGGTGGCGGTGCCGCTGATCGCCTGGGCGACCGACGGGCGATGGTATCTGGCGCGGCGGCCGAAGGCCGACTGGGCGCGGGCGACGACCATCCGCTGCTCGGTGTGCGAACACGATTTCGAGCCGGAGGACAGC
>JAAYVT010000634.1 GCA_012517025.1 Phyllobacteriaceae bacterium
TCATCAGAACAGCGACTTCGCCGCGGCCGAGGCCGCCGCCGTCAGGCCGTTGCCGGCGGCGACGAAGACCAGCACGAAGACGCTCGCCACCGCGAACACCAGCTTCTGCTCGAGCGAGGCGGCGTCGAGATCGGCGGCCGGCTCGTCGAAGTAGAGCACCTTGACGATGCGGATGTAGTAGAAGGCGCCGACGACGCTGGCGACCACGCCGAGAATGGCGAGCCAATAGAGCCCCGCGCCGACGGCCGCCTGGAAGACGTACAGCTTACCGAAGAAGCCGGCGAGCGGCGGGATGCCGGCGAGCGAGAACATCAGCATCGCCAGACCGAAGGCGGCGAGCGGATGCGACCGGCTGAGGCCGGCGAGATCGGCGATCTCCTCGACCGGCTTGCCGTCGCGCCGCATGGCGATGATCATCGCGAAGGTGCCGAGCGTGGTGACCAGATAGATCGCCAAGTAGACCACCACCGAGGCGACCCCGGCGGCGGTGCCGGCGGCGAGGCCGACCAGCGCGTAGCCCATGTGGCCGATCGACGAATAGGCCATCAGGCGCTTGATGTTGCGCTGACCGATACCGGCGAAGGCACCGAGCACCATCGAGGCGAGCGAGATGAAGGCGACGATCTGCTGCCACGAGCTGCCGACCGAGCCGAAGGCCTCGGTGCAGACCCGGATCACCAGCGCGAAGGCGGCGATCTTCGGCGCGGCGGCGAAGAAGGCGGTCACCGGGGTCGGCGAGCCCTCGTAGACGTCGGGCGTCCACATGTGGAACGGCACCGCCGAGATCTTGAAGGCGAGGCCCGCCATCACGAAGACGAGGCCGAACACCACGCCGACCGACGGATGCCCGCCCTTCAGCGCCGCCGAGATCTCGGCGAAGCCGGTGTGGCCGGTGAAGCCGTAGGTGAGCGAAGCGCCGTAGAGCAGCATGCCGGACGACAACGCGCCGAGCACGAAGTACTTCAGGCCCGCCTCGGTCGAGCGCAGGTTGTCGCGATCCATGGCGGCGACGACGTAGAGCGCCAGCGACTGCAGCTCGAGACCGAGATAGAGCGAGATCAGGTCGTTCGCCGAGATCATCAGCATCATGCCGACGCTGGCGAGCACCACCAGCACCGGATACTCGAACCGGCCCCAGCCGTCGATCCGCGCCGGACCGCCGGAGAGCAGCACCGCCACGATCGAACCGATCAGCGCCAACACCTTCATGAAGGTGGCGAAGGGATCGACGACGAAGCTGCCGCCGAAGCCGGACGCCGCCTTCGGGCCGACCGCCACCAGGAGCAACGTCACCACGAGGAGACCGACGGCCCCCCAGGTCACGACACCGGTCGACTTCTCGCCGGAGTAGACGCCGGTCATGAGAAGCGCGAGCGCGCCGATCGCGAGGACAATCTCCGGCAGCGCCGGCATCAGATCGAGTGTCATGGACTTACTCTCGGCCCCAGTCGTCGTCTCCGGCCGCGCTCTCCCCCGGGAGGACGGCCGATCTGATCATCTTCCCGCGCGACCGAGAGACCCGGTCGCGCCACGTCCCGCGTCAGTTCATCAGCGCCGCGACCTTGGCCGAGGCCGCGATGGCGGCGGTGACCTTGGTCAGCATGGCGTGCACCGAGGCTTCCGAGGCGTTCAGGATCGGCGCCGGATAGACGCCGTAGAACACCGTCACCGCCATCAGCGGGAACAGCACCGCGCGCTCGCGCCAGTCGAGATCGAGGATCCCGGCGAGCGACGGCTTCTCGAGCTTGCCGTTCATGACGCGGGCGAGCAGGTAGAGCGCGTAGGACGCCGACAGGATCACGCCGGTCTCCGCGAACAGCGCCACCCAGGTGTTGGCGCGCCACGCCCCGAGCAGGGTCAGGAACTCGCCGATGAAGCCCGAGGTGCCCGGCAGACCGATGTTCGCCATGGTGAACAACATGAAGGCCAGACCGTACCACGGCATCCGGTTGAAGAGGCCGCCGTAGGCCGCGATCTCGCGGGTGTGCATGCGGTCGTAGATGACGCCGACGC
Source organism: Phyllobacteriaceae bacterium (assembly GCA_012517025.1). Lineage (GTDB taxonomy): Bacteria > Pseudomonadota > Alphaproteobacteria > Rhizobiales > Ancalomicrobiaceae > Pinisolibacter. The sequence continues at coordinate 2,014 of JAAYVT010000634.1, forward strand.
AGAGGAACAGCGCCGACGACACGAAGCCGTGGCTGATCATCTGGAAGATCGCGCCCTGCACGCCCGCTTGGTTCATCGTGAACACGCCCATCGTCACGTAGCCCATGTGGGCGATCGACGAATAGGCGATCAGCTTCTTGATGTCCTCCTGCGCCAGCGCCACCAGCGAGGTGTAGACGATCGCGATCACCGACAGAGTGAAGACGAAGGGCGCGTAGGCCTCCGAGGCGATCGGGAACATCGGCAGCGAGAACCGCAGGAAGCCGTAGCCGCCCATCTTCAGCAGGATGCCCGCCAGGATCACCGACCCGGCGGTCGGCGCCTCGACGTGGGCGTCCGGCAACCAGGTGTGCACCGGCCACATCGGCATCTTCACCGCGAAGGAGGCGAAGAAGGCGATCCAGGCCCACATCTGCAGATGCACCGGGAAGCCGTGCTGCAGCAGCGTCGGGATGTCGGAGGTGCCCGCCTCCCAATACATCGCCAGCATCGCGATCAGCATCAGCACCGATCCGAGCAGCGTGTAGAGGAAGAACTTGAACGACGCGTAGACCCGCCGCGGTCCGCCCCACACGCCGATGATCACGAACATCGGGATGAGGCCGGCCTCGAAGAACACGTAGAACAGCATCAGATCGAGTGCGGTGAAGACGCCGATCATCAGCGTCTCGAGCACCAGGAACGCGATCATGTATTCCTTCACCCGCTTCTGCACGCTGTCCCAGGAGGCCAGGATGCAGAACGGCATGATGAAGGTGGTCAGCAGCACGAAGGCGACGGAAATGCCGTCGACGCCCATGTGATAGCTGAAGACGTCGCCCAGCCAGCCGGCCTTCTCCTCGAGCTGGAAGCCCGGGTTCGACGGATCGAACCGCGCCCAAATGGCGAGCGAGAGCAGGAAGTCGACGATGGTGGTGAGAAGCGCGATCACACGGATGTTGCGCTTCGCCGCCTCGTCGTCGCCGCGGACGAGCGCCATGAAGGCGACGCCCACCAGCGGCAGGAACGTGACGATCGTGAGCACCGGCCAGTTGCCCATCACCGAACTCCCCCGAACATCACATAGGTCACCAGCGCCGCGACACCGATCAGCATGGCGAAGGCGTAGTGGTAGAGATAACCCGACTGCAGCGCGACGACCTTGCCGGTGATCGCGACCACCCGCGCCGAGACGCCGTCCGGCCCGAAGCCGTCGATGACCCGCCCGTCGCCTTCCTTCCACAGGAAGCGGCCGAGCTTCTTCGCCGGCTGGACGAACAGGAAGTCGTAGAGCTCGTCGAAGTACCACTTGTTGAGCAGGAACTGGTAGAGACCCTGCTGCGAGGCGGCGAGCTTCTCCGGGAGCGACGGGTTCACGATGTAGAACACGTAGGCCGTCACGAAGCCGATCAGCATCGCCACGAAGGGCGCGAGCTTCACCGCCGCCGGGACGTGATGCATCTCCTCGAGCACGTGGTTCTCCGCGCCGGTGAAGATGGCCCCCTTCCAGAACTCGCCGTATTCGTGGCCGACGAAGTGGCCCGCGAAGATCATGCCGGCGAAGGCGGCGCCGAGCGCCAGCACCATCAGCGGTACCGTCATCACCGCCGGGCTCTCGTGGACGTGCGCCATCACTTCCTTCGAGGCGCGCGGCGCACCGAAGAAGGTCTTGAAGATCAGCCGCCACGAGTAGAACGAGGTGAACAGCGCGGCGATCACCAAGAGCGCGAAGGCGAGCCCGGAGACCGTGCCGTCGGAAGCGTAGGCCGCCTCGATGATCGCGTCCTTCGAGTTGAAGCCGGCGAAGCCGAACTCGGTGAACGGGATGCCGACGCCGGTCAGCGCCAGCGTGCCGACCACCATCATCGCGAAGGTGAGCTTGATGTGGCCCTTGAGGCCGCCCATCAGCCGCATGTCCTGTTCGCCGGAGACCGCATGGATGACCGAGCCGGCGCCGAGGAACAGCAGCGCCTTGAAGAAGGCATGGGTGAAGAGGTGGAACACGCCCGCCCCGTAGGCGCCGACGCCGAGCGCGACGAACATGTAACCGAGCTGCGAGCAGGTCGAATAGGCGATGACGCGCTTGATGTCGTTCTGCACGAGGCCGACGGTCGCCGCGAAGAAGGCGGTGATCGCACCGACCAGGGTGACCACGGTCAGGGCGGTCGACGACAGTTCGAACAGCGGCGACAGACGCGCCACCATGAAGACGCCGGCGGTGACCATGGTCGCGGCATGGATGAGCGCGGAGACCGGGGTCGGGCCTTCCATGGCATCGGGAAGCCAGGTGTGCAGCAGGAACTGCGCCGACTTGCCCATCGCGCCGAGGAACAGCAGCAGGCAGATCGTCGTCATCGCGTCGAGGTCGTGACCGAGGAAGTGCACGGTCTTGCCGACCAGCGACGGCGCGGCGGCGAAGATCGTGTCGAAATCGACCGAGCCGACCAGCCAGAACACGCCGAAGATGCCGAGGATGAAGCCGAAGTCGCCGACGCGGTTGACCACGAAGGCCTTGATCGCCGCGGCGTTGGCCGAGGGCTTCTGGAACCAGAACCCGATCAGCAGGTAGGAGGCGAGACCCACGCCTTCCCAGCCGAAGAACATCTGCACCAGATTGTCGGCGGTCACCAGCGACAGCATCGCGAAGGTGAACAGCGACAGATAGGCGAAGAAGCGCGGCCGATCCGGGTCGTGGCTCATGTAGCCCATCGAATAGAGATGGACCAGCGCCGACACCGTGTTGACCACCACCAGCATCACCGCGGTCAGCGGATCGATGCGCAGCGACCAGTCGACGGCGAGACCGTCGGTGTGGAGGAAGGGCAGAACCGCGACCTTGAAGACGCCGTGATGTTCGCCGAGCGCCACCTGGAAGAAGGCGACCCAGGACAGCACCGCCGCGATCATCAGGAAGCCGGTGGTGACCAGCTCCGCCGGCCGCGAGAACGGCTTCTCGGCATGATGCGCGTCGTGGCCGTGATCGTCGGCATGCGCGTCGTGGGCACAGTGACCGTGGTCGTCGTGACCGTGGCCGAGAGCGGCGGCTCCCATCGGCGCCACCGGATGCGCGAGCAGCGTCATCACGCCCGCGATCAGGAAGCCGAGGAGGGGGAGAAAGACGATCGCCGTGAACATGGTTCGATCAACCCTTCATCACGTTGACGTCTTCCACCGCGATCGAGCCGCGGGTGCGGAAGAACACGACCAGGATGGCGAGGCCGATCGCGGCCTCGGCCGCCGCCACCGTCAGGATCAGCAGGGCGAAGATCTGCCCGACCAAGTCACCCAGAGCTGTGGAGAAGGCCACGAAGTTGATGTTGACGGCGAGAAGGATCAGCTCGACCGACATCAGGATGATGATGACGTTCTTCCGGTTGAGGAAGATGCCGAACACCCCCAGCGTGAAGAGTATCGCGGCCACCGAGAGGTAGTGCGACAAGCCGATTACCATGACTTCCCCCGTCTCGTCCGAGGTATCCCGACTTCGGGGAAGGACCCCGATGCGAAGTTCTCATCCGGCGAGGCCCCTGCCCCACCGTGGCCGATCACAGGCCCTTGCCGCTCTCCACCGAGACGATCTCGATGCAGTCGGCCGGGGCGCGCGCGACCTGTTCGGAAATGTTCTGCCGCTTGACGAAGGCCTTGTGGCGCAGCGTCAAGACGATGGCGCCGATCATCGCCACCAGCAGGATCAGACCGGCGGCCTGGAAGAAGAAGATGTACTTGGTGTAGAGCACCGCGCCGATCGCCGCGACGTTGTTCGCCGTCGCCGCCACCGGGGTCGCGCCCTTGCCGATCAGGCCGGGATCGATGGTCCAACCACCGACCACCATCAACAGCTCGGCCAAGAGCACCAAGCCGATGACCGCGCCGATCGGCATGTACTCGAGGATGCCCTTGCGCAGTTCCTGGAAATCGACGTCGAGCATCATCACGACGAACAGGAACAGCACCGCCACCGCGCCGACGTAGACGACGACGAGCAGCATCGCCAGGAATTCGGCGCCCATCAGCACGAACAGCCCCGCCGCGTTGAAGAAGGCGAGAATCAGGAACAGCACCGAATGCACCGGATTGCGGGCCGAGATCACCGCGAAGGCCGAAGCCACGGTGACCGCCGCGAAGAGGTAGAAGAAGAAGGCCTGGATCATCGGTCGTCCTCGATCGCGGGACCGGCGGAGCCGGCCCTCGCAATTCGTCAGCGGTAGGGAGCGTCCATCGCGATGTTGCGGGCGATCTCGCGCTCCCAACGTTCGCCGTTGGCGAGAAGTTTCGCCTTGTCGTAGAAGAGCTCTTCGCGCGTCTCGGCGGCGAACTCGAAGTTCGGCCCCTCGACGATCGCGTCCACCGGACAGGCTTCCTGACAGAAGCCGCAGTAGATGCACTTCACCATGTCGATGTCGTAGCGGGTGGTGCGGCGCGTCTGATCGTTGCCGCGCGGTGCCGCCTCGATGGTGATCGCCTGCGCCGGACAGATCGCCTCGCAAAGCTTGCAGGCGATGCAGCGCTCTTCACCGTTGGGATAACGGCGCAGCGCGTGCTCGCCGCGGAACCGCGGGGAGAGCGCCCCCTTCTCGAAGGGGTAGTTCACGGTCGCCTTCGGCGCGAAGAAATAGCGCATCGACAGGAAGAACGCCGATACGAAATCCTTCAGCAACAAGGACTTCGCTGCCCGATCGAGTCTCATCACATCCACCCTCGTCTCCCTTCGGGTCGCCCCGGAGGATTGGGTCTTCTCGAAGTCTCGCCCCGGTCAACCCGCCATCGTCACGCCGAACCAGTAGCCCAGCCCGACGAACACCGCGAGGTTGACCACGAAGGCCACCTTCAGGAACGCTTCCCGACGCCGAACGAGCCCGCCGTCGCCGAGAACCGGCTTCTTTTCCCAGGCACGCCGCAGCAGAGCCGCGATCATGCCGAAATCCATCACTCCGATCACCGCGCCGAAGAACCCTCCGACGAGACCGGCGAGAGAGATCTCCATCCCTCTCTCCTCTTCTCGGTTCAGGGCGCCCAGCCCGTCACCTGCAGCACGCCCGCCACGATCACCACCATCGCCAGAGACAGCGGCAGGAACACCTTCCACCCCAGACGCATCAGCTGGTCGTAGCGATAGCGCGGCACGAACGCCTTCACCATCGCGAACATGAAGAACCAGAACAGCATCTTCGCGACGAACCAGAAGACGCCGGGGATCCAGGTGAACGGCGGCAGATCGATCGGCGACGCCCAGCCGCCCATGAACAGGATCGTCAGCATCGCGCACTGCAGCGTGATGGCGACGTATTCCGCCAACATGAACAGCATGTAGAGCGTCGAGCCGTATTCGACCATGAAGCCGGCGACGAGTTCCGATTCGGCTTCCGCCAGATCGAAGGGCGGGCGGTTCGTCTCGGCCAGCGCCGAGATGAAGAACACCACCATCATCGGCAGCAGCGGCAGCCAGTACCAGTTGAGGAACGACAGCCACGGCAGGCCGATCATCGTCGCCAGACCGTGCTCCTGGGCCCGCGCGATCGCCGAAAGATTCAGCGAGCCGACGCAGAGCAGCACGGTGATGATGACGAAGCCGATCGAGACCTCGTAGGAGACCATCTGCGCCGCCGAGCGCAGCGCCGACAGGAACGGATATTTCGAGTTCGACGCCCAGCCGCCCATGATGGTGCCGTAGACGCCGAGCGAGGAGATCGCCAGCACGTAGAGGATGCCGACGTTGATGTCGGAAATCACCCACCCGTCGGCGACCGGGATCACCGCCCAGGAGGCCAGCGCCACCATCGTCGCGAAGAACGGTGCGAAGACGAAGATGCCCTTGTTGGCGCCCGACGGGATCGTCGGCTCCTTCAGGACGAACTTCAGCATGTCGGCGAAGGACTGCAGCAGGCCCCACGGGCCGACCACGTTGGGACCGCGCCGCATCTGCACCGCCGCCCAGATCTTGCGGTCGGCGTAGATGATGTAGGCGACGCCGATCAGCAACACGACCAGCAGCACCAGCGATTCGATGACGATGATCAGGAGCGGCCAGAGGTAGTCGGCCCAAAAAGCGTACATCAGGCTCTCTCCCTCATTCCGCCGCGGCGGCGAGCCGCGACGCCGTGAGCGCCGAGCATTCCGCCATCGTCTTCGACGCCCGAGCGATCGGGTTGGTCAGGTGGAAGTCCTTCACCGGCGAGACGAAGGGCGCCGAGCCCATCGGACCCGCCCCCGCCTTCAGGCGAGCGACGTCTTCATGGGACGCCGCCGCGATCTCGTCGACCCCGGCGAAAGTGGGATGCGCCGCGGCGAGCGCCGCGCGCAGCTGCGCCAGCCCGTCGAACGGCAGGGTCTTGCCAACCAGTCCCGACAGCGCGCGCAGGATCGCCCAATCCTCGCGGGCTTCGCCCGGCGGGAAGGCGGCGCGGGCGCCCATCTGGACGCGGCCTTCGGTGTTCACCCACAGGCCCGACTTCTCGGTGTAGGCGGCGCCCGGCAGGATCACGTCGGCGCGGTGAGCGCCCTTGTCGCCGTGGGTGCCGACATAGACCACGAAGGCCGAGCCGAGCGCCTTGGTGTCGATCTCGTCGACGCCGAGGAGGATCAGCGTCTCGATCGCCCCCGAGGCACAAGCCGCCAGGATCTCCTTGGTCGCCTTGCCGCCGGCGGCCGGAACGACCCCGAGATCGAGCGCGGCGACGCGGCTGGCGGCGGTGTGGAGGACCGAGAAGTCGTTCCACAGCGGCCCGCAGGCACCGACGATCTCGGCGAGCTCGGCCACCTTCGCCAGGACGGCGGCGCCGTCGTCACGAGTGGTGACGCCGTTGCCGACCAGAATCAGAGGCTTCTTCGCCGCCTTCAACACCTCGAGGAAGCCGTTCTGGCCGGCGGCGAGCGCCGCGAGCCCGGCCGGGCCTTCACCGAGATAGTTGTAGGCGTAGGTGAGATCGGCTTCCTCGCCGATCACTCCGATCGGGAAGCCGCCCTTGCGCCACCGCTTGCGGATCCGGGCGTTGAGCACCGGCGCCTCGAGCCGCGGATTGGAGCCGACGATCAACAGCGCGTCGGCTTCTTCGATGCCGGCGATGGTCGCGTTGAAGACGTAGGAACCGCGACCGGCGGTGCCGTCGAGGCACGAGCCGTCGGCGCGGGCGTCGATCGAGGCGATGCCGAGCTTCTCGGCCAACATCTTGATCGCGAACAGCTCTTCGGCGGACGCGAAGTCGCCGACGAGGATCGCCGTCTTCTCCGGCGCGGTCGCCTTCAGCTTCGCCGCCACCGCGTCGAGCGCGACGCTCCACGAGGCCGGGTTGAGCTTGCCGCCGATCCGCACGTAGGGCCGATCGAGCCGCTGGGTCTTCAACCCGTCGACGACGTGACGGGTCTTGTCGGAGATCCACTCCTCGTTCACCGCCTCGTTGAGACGCGGCAGGATGCGGACCACCTCGCGACCACGGACGTCGACGCGGATGTTCGAGCCGACCGCGTCCATGACGTCGATCGATTCGGTCTTGGCGAGCTCCCAGGGGCGCGCCTTGAATTCGTAGGGCTTGGAGGTCAGCGCACCGACCGGGCACA
>JAAYVT010000635.1 GCA_012517025.1 Phyllobacteriaceae bacterium
CAATAGCCGAGCGTCAGCAGGACGAAACCCTTCGGCAGGCCCTTCTCGTGCGGCGCGGCGGCGGCGACGGGGACGTCGGGCCAGCGCCGCCAAGTGAGAAGGGTGAGAACGCCGGCGGCGAGGCCGAGGGCGGCCCAGGTGACGGCGATGCCGGCGCGGGCGAGCATCGGCACCAGGGTTCCCGACAGCGCGATGCCGAGGCCGATGCCGGTGAAGACGACGCCGGCGATGGCGCCGCGTCGCGCCGGCTCGGCGAGACGCAGCACGGTCGTCGGCGCCACCACCATCAACACCGCGCCACCGACCCCGGCGGCGAAACGGGCGAGCGCCAGCCAGACGATGCCGAACGGCGCCACCCCGGCGAAGAGCGCCAGCGCCGTCGCCGCCATGGTCAGGCGCAGCGTCGTGGCGGTGCCGAAGCGGCGGGCGAGCGGTGCCCCGGCGAGCGCCCCGGCGAGATATCCGGCGAAATTGGCGGCGGCGAGCGGGCCGGCGCCGGTCGGGCCGATCCAGCCCTCGCCGATCAGCCCCGGCACCAGCGCGGTATAGGCGAAGCGGCCGAAGCCGAGGCCGACGACCAGGGCGGCGAGCCCGGCGAGGGCGAGGGGCGAAAGGACGCTGCGCGATTCGGTCATGGGCGGTTCCGATGGAGGGAGGCGGATGGTGACATGGGCGGCGCGGCGCCACCACGGCCGACCGGTTCGCCCTGCGAACGGATGAGACCGCGTCGGCGGCGATCTTGCGTCAGGTCAACGACGCGATCGCCCGCGCGGCGGAGACTTCGCCGACCCTCGGGGAGGAGACCCAGCCATGTCTCGTCGCTTCGTCCGCTCGCCGGTTCTCTTCGCCTTCGCCCTCCTCGCGGGGGCCACCACACCCGCCGCCGCGCAGGTCGCCTTCGACGGCTTCCTCGCCGGACTGGACGCCGGATGCACCCGCACCCCGGTCTTCCAAGCTTGGCAGGACGGGCTCGTCGCCCGCCACGTGCCCGCGAACGACCGGGAAACGCCGCCGCCGGTCGATCTCGGCGCCGTCGCCGCCGGCATCGGCGAGGCGCGCGGCGTCGACAAGGGCGAATACGTCGAGGTGACGGTGCCGCTCGCCGGCACCTTCGGTGGCGTGCCGGTGCGCCGGTTGGTGTTCTCCTTCGGCAAGGAGAACGGAATCTACGGCTACGCGCTGGAATTCGCCGCCACCCGACCGGTGGTCGAGAAGGCGTTCCGCGCCAAGGTCCGCCGCAGCGCGGCGGCGATCCCGAAGGACGAGGAGGGCATGGGCGGCTCGACCGGTCTCGATTTCGACCGCCGCGTCGCGCTGTGGTGCGACTTCTCCAACTGACCGGCGCCGGCCGTCTCGGCGACGAGAAAGCCCGCGCGGGGAGGTCACCCCGCGCGGGCTTCGTCATTCTCGTCGCGTCGGCCTCAGGCGCCGACGACGAATTCCGCTGCGATCCGCTCCGCGTCGCCGTGACCCTTCGGGGCCTCGGCATAGGGGCCGCGATCGCCCTTGAAGAAGATGCCGGTCGCCATCTCGTTCGATCCGAGGATGCGGGCGGTGGCCTCGGCGCGGTCGCCGGTGGTCTCGACCGAATTGCGCTCGATCGTCTTCTTCCACTCCATCTCTTCCGGGCGGAAGGTGATGCAGGGGGAGAGCACCTCGACGAAGGAGAAGCCGGGGTGGCGCACCGCCTCGACGATGATCGAGGCGAGCGGTTTGACGTCGAGGGCGAAGCCGCGGGCGACGAAGTTGGCGCCGGCGGCGAGCGCGATGGCGAGCGGCGAGAACGGCTTGACGCCGGTGCCGCCGGGGGCGGCGTCGCTGTCCCAATCGGCCTCGGTGGTCGGCGAGGGCTGGCCCTTGGTCATGCCGTAGACGCGGTTGTCCATCACCACGTAGGTGATGTTCACGTTGCGCCGGCAGGCGTGCAGGAAGTGGTTGCCGCCGATCGAGTAGCCGTCGCCGTCGCCGCCGACCGTGATCACTTCGATGTCGGGGCGGGCGAGCTTGAGACCGGTGGCGACCGGAAGCGCCCGGCCGTGCACGCCGTGGAAGCCGTAGGCGGTCGTGTAGGCGGGAAGCCGCGACGAACAGCCGATGCCGGAGACGACCGCCACTTCGTGCGGCGGCCGGCCGATCTCGGCGAGCGCCCGTTGGATCGCCTGCAGGACGCCGAAGTCGCCGCAGCCCGAGCACCAGATCGGATCAACCGACGACTTGAAGTCCTTGAGGGTGAAGACGTCGCGCAGGCAGGCTTGCGGGGTTTCGTGGACGGTCATTCGGCGGCCTCTCGGACGGCTGCGGTTTGAAGACGGGCGACGATCTCGGCCGGGCGGAAGGGGGCGGGCCCGGGTCGCGCGAAGCTCTCGGCATGAGCGGGCAGGGCGCGCTCGCCGAGGAGATGACGGAAGAGTTGGGCGGAGGCGTTCTGCTCCACCACCACGACGCGGCTCGCGCCGGCGAGGGCCTTCGCCAGCTTCTCGGTCTGCACCGGTGCGATCAGGCGCATCGCCACGACGCGGGTCGGCGTGCCCGCCTCGGTCAGACGGCGCGCCGCCTCCTTGGCCGGACCGACGGTCGAGCCGAAGGCGAGGAGCGCCAACGGCGCGTCGGCGGGGCCGAAAACCTCGCCCCAGCCGTCGCCCCAATCGAAGGTCTCCAGCTTGCGCAAGCGCTTGTCGAGCTGGGCGACGTGATCGACCGCGGCGTTGGAGGGGTGTCCGCTCTCGCGATGCGACAGCCCGTCGGCGACCCACTGGGTGCCGGGACGGCCGGGCGCCGGCATCGGCGAGACCCCGCTCTCGGTCAGCGCGTAGCGGCGGAAGTCGGCGCCTTCCGCCAGCGGTTCGGTGAGCCGCTTCAGCGGCGTCGGTCGCGTCTCGGGAATGTCGATGACGGTCTGCGCCTGACCGAGCGACTGATCGGAAAGCAGCATCACCGGGGTCTGCAGGGCTTCGGCCACGTAGACCGCCCATTCGGTGGTCGAGGCGCAGTCGGCGATCGACATCGGCGCCAGCACCACGCGCGGCGCGTCGCCCGGCGTGCCGTGCAGCGCGATGTCGAGATCGCCCTGGTCGGACTTGGTCGGGATGCCGGTCGAGGGACCGACGCGCATCACGTCGACCACCACCATCGGCAGCTCGGCGGCGACCGCGAGCCCGAGCGTCTCGACCTTCAGCGCCAGGCCGGGGCCGGAGGTGATGGTCATCGTCGGCACGCCGGCGAAGGCGGCGCCGCAGCACATGTTGATCGCGGCGATCTCGTCCTCGGCGAGGACGACCCGGCCGCCGTGTTCGCGCATCTCCACCGCCAGCCACTCGGTGATCTCGGTCGCCGGCGTGATCGGATAGGCGGCGACGAATTCGATGCCGCCGCGCAGCGCGCCGAGGCCGACGGCGTCGTTGCCCGAGCACATCCAGCGCGGCTTCTTCTCGCCCATCGGCAGCGCCATCGAGACGCCAGCCTCGGCGAGCGCGGTCTCGCCGGCCGCGGCCGCGGCGAGCGAGGCAGCGACCGCCTTCTCGCCCTTCGCGCCGATGCGCGCCCGCACCGCCGCCTCGATCGCCGGATCGTCGAGCCCGGCGAGAGCGGCGGCGAGGCCGAAGCCGACCATGTTGAGACGCCCGCCCTCCACCGAGGCGGCGAGCGCGGCGAGCGGCAGCTCGACCACCCGGGCGCCGGTCGCCGCGATCACCGCCGGCACCGCGCCCGACTTCGGATCGCAGATCACCACGCTGTCGGGATCGAGCGGAATTTCCGGAGCGAAGCGCTCGATGTTCGACCAATCGAGGGCGATCAGGGCGTCGAAGCGATCGGGCTGCGCCTCGATCGGGGTCGGGCCGATTTCGACCAG
>JAAYVT010000055.1 GCA_012517025.1 Phyllobacteriaceae bacterium
ACAAGCGCAACGAGATTCGTTACGAGCGCTTCTTCCCGGTGCTCGAACGGCTGAAGCGCGACTTTCCGAAGCTGGAGATCGCCGTCCACTCGGCGTTGATCGACCGGCCCCGTGCCAAGGCGATGGAGGCGGCCGGCGTCGACACGGTGATGATGGACGTGATCGGCGCGCAGGAGACGATCGCGCAGGTCTATCATCTCGACCGCCGCGTCGAGGACTTCGAGGAGACGCTCGCCGCGCTGTGCGAGACCCGCATGGAGGTGGTGCCGCACGTCGTGATCGGCCTGCACTTCGGCCGCATCCTCGGCGAGGCCAACGCCCTCGACATGGTGGCGCGTCACCCGGTCCATTCGCTGGTGTTCGTGGTGATCATGCCGTTCTACGCCGCGCCCGGCACCTTCGAGACCCCGGACACCGCCGAGGTCGGCCGGTTGTTCCTGAAGGGTCGGCGGATGGTGCCGGATCGCGACGTGCTGCTCGGCTGCGCCCGTCCCGCCGGGATGCACAAGCGCGTCACCGACGCCTACGCGGTGATGGCCGGCCTCGACGGCATCGCCTATCCGGCGGAAGGCGCGGTCGAGGTCGCGCGGCTGATCGATCGACCGTTCACGCAGCAGATGTCCTGCTGCTCGATGAAGGAAGCCGCCGACGGCACCATCGAGAGGAAGGGGCGCTTCACCCCTTGCGCGGCATGACCGGAGCGACGCTCACCTGCGACGTCGTGGTGATCGGCCTCGGCCCGGCCGGGGCATCGGCGGCGCGCGCCGCCGCGAAGGCCGGGGCGCGGGTGATCGGCCTCGACAAGCGGGTGCGTCCGGGCGAGCCGGTGCAATGCGCCGAATTCGTGCCGCTGTCGCTCTCCTCCGAGGTCGATCGGCTCGCCGATCTCGCCGTCCAGCCGATCGAGGCGATGGCGACCTTCACCGAGGGCGACGGCCCGCGCCGCGATCCCTTGCCCGGCTGGATCGTCGATCGCGCCCGCTTCGACCGCACCCTGGTGGAGCGGGCGGCGGCGGCCGGCGTCGACTGTCGCTTCGCCGCGCCGGTCGGCACCGTCGATGTCGACGGCGTTTCGCTTTCCGACGGTACCCGCGTCGTCGCTCCGGTGATCGTCGGCGCCGACGGTCCGCGCTCGGCGGTGGGCCGCGCGATCGGGTCGGTGAACCGGATCCTGTCGCACACCCGCCAGATCACCGTGCCGCTGCTCGTGCCGCACCTCGCCACCGACATCTTTCTCTCCAAGACGATGCCCGGCGGCTACGGCTGGCTGTTCCCGAAGGGCGGCGTCGCCAATCTCGGCCTCGGCGTCGACGCGCCGGCGCGCGGGTTCCTGCGGGTGCTGCTGGAGGGGCTGCGGGCGGGCCTGGTCCGCGAGGGCCGCATCGGCTGGGACGTGCTGGCGACAACCGGCGGGTTGATCCCGGCGGGCGGGCTGCTGCCGCCGGTCGGCCGGCTCGGGACCCGCGACGTGCTGCTCGCCGGCGATGCCTGCGGCCTCACCAATCCGGTGACCGGCGCCGGAATCGCCTCCGCCGTGATCTCCGGCCGGATGGCCGGCGAGGCCGCCGCCGCGCGGATCGCCGGCGATGCTTCGGCGCCGGCCGACTACGCCGACGAACTTTCCGACCTCTTCGGGTCGGCGCTGGCGCGCGCCGCGCGCCGCCGTGCCGAGCTCGTCGCCGCCTGCGCGGCGAACCGCGCAGGCCCGGCCGAGCTCGAGCGCGCCTGGATCGCCTTCGAAGACTATTGGACCGCGCCCCTCGACGACGTCGAGGAGCCGACGACATCGGGAGTGGCCGCATGAGCTGCCTGGAAACCCACGGAACGCCTCGCCCGACCGGCGACGGGGCCCTCGACTTCAACCCCTTCGACACGATGGCGCCGCGCGCGCCCGGCGAGGTCCCGGCCGAGGCCAAGAACGGTGCTCGGGTCAAGGCCGAGGGCGTCGCCCCGCGCGGCGTCTATCTGCCCAACGACAACATCCAGACGCCGAACATGCGTTCGCCGGACTACGTCCAGGTGTCGACCGCGGCGGCGATCTCGCTCGGGCTGATGGGCGGCAAGATGCATCGCTGCTCTTGCACCCATTGCCTCAATCTCCTGCTGACCTATCCGGAAGGCTGCCGCGCCAACTGCGCCTATTGCGGTCTCGCCCGCCACCGCGAGGCCGACCGCGACTACGCCGACCGCAACTTCATCCGCGTCGACTGGCCGGCGGTGCCGATGGCCGAGATCGTCGACATCGTGAAGCGTCAGGGCAAGAAGACCAGCTTCCATCGGATGTGCATCTCGATGATCACGCATCCGAATTCCGACGCCGACACGCTGACGGTGCTGAAGACCTGGACCGATCGCATCGATCCTTCCGACATCCCGGTGTCGATCCTGTCGAACCCCACCACCATGAACCGCGCCGACGTGGTGCGGTTGAAGGAGATGGGCGCCGACATGTTCACCGTCGCCTTCGACGCGGCGACGCCGGAACTCTTCGAGCGCACCCGCGGCAAGACCGTCGACGGGCCGCATCGCTGGGAGAAGTACTGGGAGGTCATGGGTCACGCCGCCGAGATCTTCGGACCGGAGAAGATCGGCGTCCACCTCATCGCCGGGATGGGCGAGACCGAGGCGGAGATGCTGACGATCGTGCAGAAGGTCAAGGACATGGGCGGCCACAGCCACATGTTCTCGTTCTTCCCGGAATCCGGCTCGCTGATGGATCATCTTCCGGCCACGCCGCGCGACCAGTGGCGCCGGGTGCAGCTCGGTCGCTATCTGATCGACTATCGCGGTGTGCGTGTCGACCACATGCGCTTCGACGACAGCGGCCGGGTGGTCGATTTTGGCCTGCCGCGCGCCGAGCTCGAAGGGGTGATCGACGCCGGCATCGCCTTCCGCACGTCGGGGTGTCCGGGCAAGGTCGCCGAGGACGTCTCGGCCTGTGATCGGCCCTACGGCGACAGCCCGCCCTCCAACATCGCCTCCTTCCCGTTCCAGCCCAACAAGCGCGACGTCGCCAAGATCCGTCGCCAGTTGAACCTGCCGAAGGTGGAGGCCTGAGCCATGCCGACCTTTCGCGTGATCGACACCGGGGTGAGGGGAGGGCGCGCCAACATCGCCTTCGACGCCGCCCTGATCGAGGCGCGCGAGGCCGGTGAGATCCCGGACACCATCCGCTTTCTCACCTTCCGCCCCTCGGCGCTGGTTGGACGGCATCAGTCGCTGTCGCGCGAACTGAAGCTCGACTGGTGCCGGGAGAACGGAGTCGAGACGGTCCGCCGCATCACCGGCGGCGGCGCGCTCTACATGGACGAGGGCCAGTTC
>JAAYVT010000636.1 GCA_012517025.1 Phyllobacteriaceae bacterium
GCCGATCCCATCGCCGCCGGTCGTCTGGTCCGCGTGCTCGACGACTGGTGCCCGCCCTTCCCCGGCTATCACCTCTACTATCCGAGCCGCCGCCAATCCTCGGCGGCGTTCCGGCTCCTGGTCGAGACGTTGAGGTGGCCGCCGCGCCGCACCGATCAGCCCTAGCCGCATGACCGCGGTTTCACGAGCGGACCTCGCGAGCGCCTGCCGATTTCATCGACCGATCTGAGACGTCGGTCCCGACGAGGGGACCTCGACCGTCGGCCCGGTCACGGCACGGCTGCTTCGATCGGCGCCAGACGATAGTGCCCGACGCCCCATTCCGCGCCGTTCGCGAAGCCGAAGAGCCCTGCCGTCGCCAGGAAGAACAATCGCCAGCGTCGCCGCCACAGATCCGCGTCGGAGCCGTAGACGTCGACGAGGATCGGGTCGATCCGCTCGCGTTCGGCGTCGAAATTGGCCAGCCAATCGAGCGCGGTGGCGCGGTAGTTCGCGCCGGACCAACGCCATTCCGCTTCGACACGGTAGAGATCGGGGAAGCGATGAACGAGATCCTGCGCCGGCATGATGCCGCCGGTGAAGAAATGGCGAGCGATCCAGTCGGCCGGGTCGCGATGATCGAAGCGATAGGATCGCGAACGGTGGGTGAAGACGTGCAGGAACAGCCGTCCCCCGGGCGCGAGCCAATCCCGCGTCCGCGTCAGCAGCGCCCGCCAGTTCGACATGTGCTCGAACATCTCGACCGAGACGATGCGGTCGAAGCCGACGAAGGGCGGGGTGAAGTCGTTCATGTCGGCGGTGACGACCGAGACGTTGGTCAGCCCGCGACGCGCCGCCTCGGCGAGGATGTGGGCGCGCTGCGAATGGGAATTCGACACCGCGACGATGCGGGTGTTCGGGTAGGTCGCGGCCATGTGCAGCGTCAGCGAGCCCCAGCCGCAGCCGAGTTCCAGGACGGTCTGGCCGTCGGCGAGGCCGGCGTGTCCGCACGTCTCGGCGAGCGCCAGATCCTCGGCTTCGGCGAGCGTCGTCGCCTCGCTCGGATGGAGGCAGCAGGAGTATTTCCGCTTCGGGCCGAGCACCAAGCCGAAGAAGTCGGCCGGCAACTCGTAATGCTGACCGTTCGCCTCCTCCGTGTGCGTCGCGATCGGGTGACGACGCATGTCGCGAACGAAGAGGTCTTCGTCGCTCACGTGTCCTCGCTCGAGCCGGCGACGGGTGCGTTCGCACAGCCAGTCGATCCCGGCGAGGGTGAGGCCGTCGGGAAGCGGGATGCGCTCGACGGTGTCGATGACGCCTGCGACGAAGTTCATGGGCTTTCCTCCTGATGGCCGGTCGAGCGCGAAGGCGCGCGCCGCGGGGGGCGGGGAACGAAGGCGGAGACGCGCGCGACATGGCCGCGCCAAGCCTCGGGGCGGCTCTTCGCCATGTGCGCCTCGAGCGGCGGGATGCCGGAGACGTGGACGAGCAACACCCACATCAGCGCCGGGGCGGCGAAGGCCAGGATCTGGACCGGTCGTTCGGAGATTCCGGCGAGCGCGAAGAGCGCGAAACCGCACCAGACCAGCCATTCGAAGAAGTAGTTGGGATGGCGCGACCATCCCCAGAGCCCCGCGTCGCAGACCGAGCCGGCGGGGGCGGACGCGCGAAATCGGCGCAGTTGCGCATCGGCGAGCGCTTCCCCGGCGATGCCGGTGAGGACGACGAGGGTCGCAACGACGTCGAAGAGGCCGGGAAAGGGCGCGCGGGCGCCGGCGGCGAGATGGAGGGCGAGCGCCGGCACGACCCCCGCCGCCGCCTGGATCTGGAGAAACAGGAACAACCGCGGTCCGAAGGCGCGCCCCCATCGCCGCGCGAGTTCGGCGTAGCGCGGGTCGTCCGCCGCGCCGCGGGTGCGCGCGCCGATGTGGAGCGCGAGGCGGCTCGACCAGACGACGATCAGGCCCGCGATCAACCAGCGCCGACCGCCTCCCGCCGCGCCGAAGGCGGCGACGATCCCGGCGAGGCCGACGGCGGCGGACCAGATCGCGTCGATCCAACCGCTCGATCCGGTCCGCATCCGCACCACCCAGGCGACGGCCATCGCCGTGATCAGCAACAAGGCCGCGATCGGCATCGTCGACATCGTCATGGACCCACCCCGTGAGCGTACTTCTCGGGGCGATACGCAGGCGGAGCGGCGTCGGTTTCCTCGACGGCGGATTTTTTCTCGATCGCCGCGAAAGTTCGCCGGGCTCGAGAAAAAGTCGTGCGGCCGGCCGAACCGACTGAACCTTTTTCCGCCCTCGTACGTACTTCCCCTCGAACGAAGCCTCCGACGCGACGTCGTCGGCTGGACGAAGGGGCGAAGACATGACGAGCCGGTTCGCGACGAGGAACGACCGCAGGGCCATCGCGGTGATCGGGACGGGAATTTCCGGTCTCTCCGCCGCCTGGCTCCTCTCGAAGACCCACGAGGTCACCGTCTACGAGGCCGACGATCGCATCGGCGGGCATTCGAACACGGTCGAGATCGACGTCGCAGGCCGTCGCATCGCGGTCGACACCGGCTTCATCGTCTACAACGAGCCCTGCTACCCCAATCTGACCGCGCTCTTCGCCCATCTCGGCGTCGAGACGGTCGCGACCGACATGTCCTTCGCGGTGTCGATCGATCGCGGCCGGCTCGAATACGCCGGCTCCGACCTCGCCGGCCTCCTCGCCCAGCCCTCCAATCTGGTGAAGCCGCGCTTCTGGTCGATGATGGCCGATCTCCTGCGCTTCTACCGCGAAGCACCGCGCGATCTGGCGACGATGGGCGACGTTTCGCTCTCGGACTGGCTCGACGCCCACGGCTACGGCCGCGCCTTCCGCGAGGACCATCTCTATCCGATGGCCGCCGCGATCTGGTCGACGCCGTCGGCGCAAGTCGGCGACCATCCGGCCGCCGCCTTCGTCCGCTTCTGCGAGAACCACGGCCTGCTGCGCCTGACCGGCCGCCCGGTGTGGCGCACGGTGAAGGGCGGCAGCCGGGAATACGTCGCGCGGCTCACCGCCTCGTTCCGCGATCGCATCCTGACCTCGACGCCGGTGGTGTCGGTCGCCCGCGATGCCGCCGGCGTCGAGGTCGTCGACGCGACCGGCGCACGGCGGCGCTTCGACGAGGTGGTGATCGCCACCCACGCCGATCGCGCTCTCGGCCTCCTCGCCGACCCGAGCGAGGCGGAACGCCGGCTCCTCGGCGCCTTTCGCTATTCGCGCAACGAGGCGGTGCTGCATTCCGACGCGAGCCTGATGCCGCGTCGCCGCGCCGCCTGGGCGAGTTGGAATTACCTCTCCGACGCCCGCGACGGCGATCGCGCTCTTTCCGTCACCTATTGGATGAACCGGCTCCAGCCCCTGGGCGAGACCCCGGAGCTGTTCGTCACGCTCAATCCGCTGTGCGAGCCCGATCCCGCCCGCGTCCAGGCCCGGATCGCCTACGACCACCCGCTCTTCGACGCGGCGACCGGCCGGGCGCAGACCGAACTCTGGTCGTTGCAAGGGGTGATCCGGACTTGGTTCTGCGGCGCCCATTTCGGCGCCGGCTTCCACGAGGACGGGTTGCAGGCGGGCCTCGCCGTCGCCGAGGACCTCGGCGGCCTGCGCCGCCCCTGGAGCGTGGCGAACGACAGCGGCCGCATCCATCGCACGCCGGTTCCGGGTCTTTCCGCGGCACGGGAGGCGGCCGAATGACGCCCCCGTTCGCCTCCGCCCTCTATCCGGGCCTCGTCACCCACCATCGTCTGCGTCCGCGCGAGCATCGCCTCGCCTATCGGGTGTGGTCGATGCTGCTCGACCTCGACGAACTCCCCGAGCTCGATCGCCGCCTGCGGCTGTTCTCGGTCGACCGGTTCAATCTCTTCTCCTTCCACGCCCGCGATCGCGGCGACGGGACGGGGCGGGATCTGAGGGGTCAAGTCGAAGACGCGATGCGCCGCGCCGGGATGGCTCCCGACGGCGGGCCGATCCGGCTCTTCACCATGCCCCGCTTCCTCGGCTGGGGCTTCAATCCGTTGTCGATCTTCTTCTGCCACGCCCACGACGGCCGCCTCACGGCGATCTTGTGGGAGGTCGACAACACCTTCGGCGAACGTCACGGCTACCTGATCCCGGTCGAGGAGACGGTGGGCGGCGAGATCCGCCAACGCTGCGACAAGGCGTTCCACGTCTCCCCCTTCATGGACATGGACCAAACCTACGCCTTCCGGGTGAAGCCACCGACCGAGCTCTTCTCGCTGGTGATCGACGTCCACGACGCCGACGGCCGCATCCTCGAGGCTCGCCACCTCGCCCGTCGGGAGACGCTCTCCGACCGCGCGCTGCTGCGCCTCTTCTTCGCCGTTCCCTTCCTCACCCTCCGGGTCGTCGGCGGCATCCATTGGGAGGCGCTGAAGCTCTGGCTGAAGGGCGTGAAGCTGCGGTTCAAGCCGCCGCCGCCCACCGAACCGATCACCGTCGTCCATCCCGAACCGTTCAGAAAGGCCGCGTCATGAGCCACATCGACGAAACGTCCATGACCGCCGCCGACGTGGCGGCGCTGGCCGGCGAGAAGATCCGCGGCGTTCGCGCTCGCCTCTTCGACCGATTGCTCCGCGGCCTCTCCGACGGGCGGCTGCGGGTGATCCTGCCCTCGGGCGAGAGCTTCGTGCGCGCCGGTCGTCTGCCCGGACCGGAGGCGACGATCCAGATCCGGCGTTGGCGCACGTTGACGCGGATCTTGACCGGCGGCGACATCGGTTTCGCCGAAGGTTGGGTTGCCGGCGACTGGACGAGCCCCGACCCGGTCGCGGTGATCCGCCTCGCCGCGCGCAACACCGACGAACTCCGGCGCGCCGTGCGGGGCTCTCGTCTCTTTCGGTCGGTCGATCGCCTGCGCCACCTCCTCAACGCCAACAGCCGGCGCGGCAGCCGACGCAACATCGAGGCCCATTACGATCTCGGCAACGACTTCTATCGGCGCTGGCTCGATGGCACGATGCTCTATTCGGCGGCCCTCTACGACGAGACGACGGCGAGCCTCGAGGCGGCGCAGGCGAAGAAGC
>JAAYVT010000637.1 GCA_012517025.1 Phyllobacteriaceae bacterium
AGCGGTTTGCGAGGTCCCGGGCTTGGTGTAGGGTCCGCTCGACAGCGGAGGCGGAATGACGGCACGGACGCGCGGCGGGGTCGAAGAAGCGGTGGAAGAGGTCGTCGAGGAGGCCGAGGCGGCGGGCTCGCGACTGTGGGCCGGATTGCGTCGCGTCGGCGACTTCTTCGGCGATCTGACCGGCGTCGGGCCGTTCTGCGAGGCGATTTGCGAGCGGGTGCGCGAATGGTGGGCGGGCGACGGCGACGTCGCCTTCACGGTGGCGCTGATCTCGCTCTCCGCCAAGATGGCGAAGGCCGACGGCGTCGTCACCGCCGACGAGATCGAAACCTTCCGCCGCGTCGTCGAGGTGCCGGAGGGCGAGGAGCGCAACGTCGAGCGGCTGTTCGATCTCGCCCGTCGCGACGTCGCCGGCTACGAGGCGCACGCCCGTCGCATCTCCGAGCTCGCCGGTGGCGACGCGGTGTTCCTCGCCGACGTGCTGACCGGGCTCTTCCACATCGCCGCCGCCGACGCCTACGTGCACGAGGCCGAGCTCGCCTTCCTGGAACGGGTCGCGGAGATCTTCGGGCTCGACCGCGCCGCCTTCGGCCGCATCGCCGGCCGCTTCGTGCGGTTCCGGCGCGAGGATCCCTATGCGGTGCTCGGGGTCGACCCGTCCGCGAGCGACGACGAGGTGAAGCGGGCGTGGCGGGCGGCGGTGAAGGAGTGTCACCCCGACCGGCACTTCGCCCACGGACTGCCGCGCGAGGCGATGGCGATCCTGACCGACCGGCTGGCGGCGCTCAACGGCGCCTGGGAACAGGTGCGGATCGAACGCGGCCTCGGTTCCGTCGCGGGAGGCGCCGTTTGAGCGAGACCGACCTTCCCCTCGATCCGTTCGTGCCGGATGCGGCCGGCGTCGCCGTCACGCGGCCCTCGCCCAATCACGGTGAACGGCGCGGGCGCTGGGCGGAAACCGGGCCGGATCTGTTGCTCCTCCACTACACCGGCATGCCGGCGGGACGAGGGATGTCGATGGCGGAGCGGGCGATCCGCTGGCTGACCAACCCGGTCTCCGAGGTCTCCGCCCACTACGTCGTCGGCGAGGACGGCACGATCACCCAATTGGTGTCGGAATCCCGGCGTGCCTGGCACGCCGGACGGTCGTCGTGGGCGGGCGAGACCGACGTCAACTCCGCCTCGATCGGCATCGAGATCGCCCATCCCGGCCATTGGTGGGATCTCGCCGGGATGCCGGACCGCGATCCGACGCTGCCGCCGGAGACCCATCCCGGCTACGGCGACTTCCCCGAGCGGCAGATCGCGGCGGTGATCGCGCTGGCGCGCGACGTCGTCGCCCGCCATCGCATCCCGGCCGACCGGGTGCTCGCCCATTCCGACGTGGCGCCGGGGCGCAAGCGCGATCCGGGCGAGAAGTTCCCGTGGAAGCGGTTGGCGGAGGCGGGGGTCGGCCTGTGGGTCCGCCCGGTGCAGATCGAGGAGGCGAGCGGACGGGTGTTCGCGTTCGGCGAGCATTCGCCGCCGGTGGCGGCGTTGCAGGCGCTGCTCGCCGCGCGTGGCTACGGCGTGGCGGTGACCGGCGAGTTCGACGCGACGACGCGCGACGTGGTGGAGGCGTTCCAGCGTCACCACCGGCCGGCGCGGGTCGACGGCGTCGCCGATCCCTCGACGCTGGCGACGCTCAGGAATCTGCTCGATCGTCGCGCGGTCGAGGAGGTGATCGCATGAGGCGCGCGTCCGCCGCGCTCGCGGCGCTGCTCGTCTGGATCGGACCGGCCGTCGCCGAGGAGGCGACGCAGATGCGCGGCGCCACCCAGCCGGCGCCGACCGCGCCCGCCCCCTCGACCGAGGTGCCGGCGTCGGAGGACGTGTCCGCGAGCGAGACGCCGGCGGTCGATCCGGCGGTGGCGGAGACGCGCATCGACGGCGCCTTCCGGGTGTTGGCGGCGCCGCCGACGCTGGCGCTCGATCAACCGGCGGCGGGTCCGACCGAGGCGCCCGGCGCGCCGGCGCTGCCGGAAATCGGCTATGCGCCGGCGAGCGAGCCGGACTCGCCGACCGATCGATTGTTCGCGGTCGGGCCGCGTCAGGTGGCGGTGCCGGTGCCGCGGCGGCGGCCGTCGGTGCCGACGGTGGCGACCCAGGTCGCCGCCCTCGACGAGGCGGCGGCCACCCACGTGCCGGCGCGGCTCGCCGAGACCCGGCCGATCCTCGCCGGCGAGGACGCGCTCGGACCGCCGAAGAAGATCCCCAAGGAGGCGCTGCCCTATCTGCGCCTGATCGAACGCGAGGCGGCCAAGAACAAAGTGCCGCTGTGGCTGGCGATCGGCGTCGGCTGGGTGGAGAGCAAATACGATGCACGACTGCGGGGATCGCACACCGTGGTCGGGATCATGCAGGTGATGCCGTCGACGGCGCGCTGGCAGGGCTACAAGGGCACCGCCGAGGGCCTGCTCGATCCCGAGACCAACATCGTCTGGGGGATGAAGGAGCTCGGCTGGGATTATGCCTCGGCCAAGGGCGACGCATGTCTGGCGATCGCCAAATACAAGGCCGGGATCATGGCGACCCGCGTCTCCACCGCCGCCGCCGACTATTGCCGGCGGGCGAAGATCGTCACCGGAATGCTGTGATCCGGCCGGTCGTCGGTCTTTCCGCCCCTTGACCTCGCCGCCGCTTTCGCCCATCTCTCGCCGCGCCAGTCGGCCGGGCGGCCGCTCCGGGGATCTCCCCGGGGAGGAAAGTCCGGGCTCCACGGAAAGACGGTGCCGGTCAACCACCGGCGAGGGCGACCTCAGGGACAGTGCCACAGAAAACAAACCGCTCTGTTGCGGACATCGGAGAGATCCGACGTCCGGTCGCGAGACGGAGATCGCCTTCGGGCGGTTCCAGCGGAGCAAGGGTGAAAAGGTGGGGTAAGAGCCCACCGCGGACCCGGCGACGGGGACGGCATGGCAAACCCCACCGGGAGCAAGACCGAATAGGGGCGACGCGGGCTCTGGCCCAGTCTTTTCCGGACCAGTCGCCCGGGTTGGTTGCGCGAGGCGTCCGGCAACGGGCGTCCCAGACGAATGGCCGCCACGTGGGCGAAAGCCCGCCATACAGAACCCGGCTTACAGGCCGACTGGCGTTCTCCCCTTCCATTCCCCCCGCCGCGCCGTCGGCGGCGCGGCGAGCCCGACGGGCGTCACACCGGCTCCCAGCCGTCGTGCTCGGCGGCGCGGTAGACCGCGTCGATGAAGCGCTGGTTGGCGAGCGACTGCTCCAACGTGAACACCGTCGACGCGCCGCCGGTCGCGGCGTCGGCGAAGGCCTCGACCTCGCGGCGGTACTGCCGTGAATCCTGGAAGCGGAAGATCCTCGACTCGGCGTGGTCGCGCGTCGTCAATTCGAGTTCCTCGGCACCCCAACGGCCGGCGTTGAAGGGGGAGGCGAGGGTGATGAAGCCGTCGTCGCCGTGGAACACCATCGACTGGCGGGCGGCGAGCTGGGTGGCGACGTAGAAGCTCAGTTCGAAGTCGCCGAAATCGGCGGTGACGCTCGACCACACGTCGGTGCCGAAGGCGGGGTCGCGGGTGAGGCGGGCGCGGACGCGGACCGGCTCGCGGCCGGTGGCGAAGCGGGTGGTCACCGTCGGGTAGACGCCGATGTCGGGCAGGGCACCGCCGCCGAGCTCGGGGCGGTTGCGCATGTTGGTCGGGTCGCGATTGAAATAGGAGAAGGCGCCCTGGACCTGGTGCAGCCGGCCGATGGCGCCTTGCGCGATCAGATCGCGCGCCTTCGCCCACACCGGCGCGTAGGTCACCATGAAGGCTTCGGAGATCAGCACCCGGTGCTCGTCGCGGGCGACGATCAGGCGTTCGATCGCCTCGGCGCGCAGCGCGATCGGCTTCTCGCACAGCACGTGCTTGCCGGCCTCCGCCGCCCGCAGCGTCCATTCGACGTGCTCGGAGGTCGGCAGCGGGATGTAGACCCCGTCGATCTCGGGAGAGGCGAGGAGATCCTCGTAGGAGCCGAAGGCGAGAGGGGCGCCGAAGCGGCGGGCCATCTCCTCGGCGCGGGCGCGATCGCGCGAGGCGACCGCGGTGACGACGCCGTTTTCCGAATCGAGGATCGCCGGCACCACCAGTTCGCGACCGATCCGCCCCGTCGACAGAATTCCCCAACGAAACATGGTCTTCTCCATCGTCCGCGCCGCCGCGCCGGCCTCGCCGGAGCGGTGGGCGAGTGGCGCGCATCCTCGCGCCGAGGCCGATCGGCGGCAACGAAATCTTCATCGTAAACGCGCGATTAACCCCGTCGGTGTTCGAATGGCGGGAAGGGGAGAGGCGCGTCGGGGTGCCTCGACGCGGTTTTCTCGGGTTCTCACGGGTTTCGTCGCCGATGTCGCTCGCCGTTTCGGTCTTCCTCGCGTCGCGGACGCGCGGCTCGCACGAGCGTCGCGGTGCGTCGTCCTCGGCGCGGCGAGGCCGGCGGGCGGATCCGCGGTTCGGAGGTCGGTTCATGGACGAAGGTCGGACGGCGCAGGCGCCGCGGCCGCATCTGCCGGTGATGCTCGCCGAGGTGATCGGCCGGCTCGCCCCGCGCGCCGGCGAGATCCACGTCGACGGCACCTTCGGGGCCGGCGGCTACACGCGCGCGATCCTGGAGACCGGGGCGCAGGTGATCGCGATCGATCGCGACCCGACCGCGATTTCGGCAGGGCGGGATCTCGTCGCGGCGAGCGACGGCCGGCTGCGGCTGGTCGAAGGCGTGTTCGGCGATCTCGATGCCCACGTCGCCTCGCTCGGGGTCGCGGCGGTCGACGGCGTCGTCCTCGACATCGGCGTCTCCTCGATGCAGCTCGACCG
>JAAYVT010000638.1 GCA_012517025.1 Phyllobacteriaceae bacterium
CGTCGTCGACGACGACGTGGTGTCGCTGTCCAATCTGCAGCGGCAGGTGATCCACGGCACGCCGGATCTCGGCCGCCCCAAGGTCGAGAGCGCCCGCGACGCCATGCGCCGCATCAATCCGCACGTCGCGGTCGAGACCGTCGCCGCCCGTTTCACCCCGGCGAACGCCGCCGAGCTGGTCGCCGCCCACGACGTCGTCGTCGACGGATCCGACAACTTCACCACCCGCTTCCTCGCCGCCGACGCCTGCTTCGCACTGTCGCGGCCGCTGGTCACCGCCGCCGTCTCGGAGTTCGACGGCTCGATCACCACGCTGAAGCCGTGGGAGAGCGACCCCGACGGCCGGCTCAATCCGAGCTACCGCTGCCTCTTTCCGGCGCCGCCGCCGCCCGGACTGGTGCCGAGCTGCGCCGAGGCGGGCATCCTCGGCGCGGTCGTCGGCGTGCTCGGCACGCTGGCGGCGACCGAGGTGCTGAAGCTGATCACCGGGGTCGGCGAGCCGCTGATCGGCCGGCTGTTGCTGGTCGACCTCAAGTCGATGCGCTTCGAGACGATCGACTACGCCCGCAACCCCGCGACCGTCGTCCCGGAACCGCCCCGCGCCGAGTGAGCGCGGGAGGTCCGGCGACGATCGAACCGGCGGTCCGTTCGTCGGCTCACATGCCGCGAATCTGACGGCGGGGGGCGCGCTGATCGGGCTCGCGCTGGGTCTCGCGCCACGGCGAGGCGCGATAGACGCCGAGCAGGCGATAATCGGCGAAGAAGGCGAGCTCCTCCAGCGCGTTGGCGAGGCCGCGCTCGCTCGGATGACCGTCGACGTCGGCGAGGAACTGGGTCGCGGTGAAGTGGCCGTCGACCATGTAGCTCTCGAGCTTGGTCATGTTGATGCCGTTGGTGGCGAAGCCGCCGAGCGCCTTGTAGAGGGCGGCCGGGACGTTGCGCACCTTGAACACGAAGGTCGTCATGATCGGGCCGACGCCGGGGGCGGCGTGCAGCTCCTCGCGCGACAGGATGACGAAGCGGGTGGTGTTGTGGTCCTGATCCTCGACGTCCTGCTTCAGGATGTCGAGATCGTAGATCTCGGCGGCCAGACGGGAGGCGATGGCGGCACGAGTCGGGTCGCCGGCCTGGGCGATCTCGCGGGCCGAGCCGGCGGTGTCGGCGCCGACCACCGGGCGCAGGCCGAGGGCGCGCAGGTTCTCGCGGCATTGGCCGAGCGCCTGCGGATGGCTCTGCACCGTCTTCAGCCCGTCTAGGGTGGCGCCCTTCACTGCCATCAGCTGATGGCGGATCGGCAGAAAGAATTCGCCGATGATGTGCAGGCTCGATTTCGGCAACAGGTGATGGATGTCGGCGACGCGGCCGGCGATGGAGTTCTCGATCGGGATCATGCCGAGATCGGCGTCGCCGTGCTCGAGCTCGGCGAAGCAATCCTCGAAGGTCGCGCAGGGGATCGCCTCGAAGTCGGGATAGACCTCGCGGGCGGCGATGTGGGAGTTGGCTCCCGGTTCACCCTGGAAGACGATCTTCTTGCGGCCGGTCATGACGGTTCCTTCTCGGTGGCCGATTACGTGGTTCAGGCGGAGGCGAGGATCGCCCGCGCTCGTTCGAGATCCTCGGGGGTGTCGACGCCGAGCGGCACGGTGTCGACGATCGCGGCATCGATGCGCATGCCGGCCTCGAGCGCGCGCAGCTGCTCGAGCTTCTCCCGCTTCTCCAGCGTCGAGGGCGGCAGGCCGACGAAGCGGGCGAGCGCGGTGCGGCGATAGGCGTAGAGGCCGATGTGATGATAGAGCGGCCCGGCACCCCACGGCGCGGTGGCGCGGGTGAAGTAGAGGGCGCGCAGCCGGTTCGGCGCGATCGGCGAACCGACCACCTTGACGACGTTGGGATCGGTCTTCTCGCTCTCGCGGACGATCTCGGCGGTCAGCGTGGCGATGTCGACTTGCCCGTCGGCGAGCGGCGTCACGGCGGCGCGCACGGCGGCGGGGTCGATGGTCGGCAGGTCGCCCTGGACGTTGACGACGACGTCGTGGCGACCGTCGGGATCGATGCGGCCGAGCGCCTCGAAGATGCGATCGGAGCCGGAGGGATGGTCGGGCCGGGTCAGCACCGCCTCGCCGCCGTGGTCCTTCACCGCCGCGACGATCTCCGC
>JAAYVT010000639.1 GCA_012517025.1 Phyllobacteriaceae bacterium
CGCCCCGCCCGGGTGCTCTCCGGCGGCGAGCAGCAGCGCCTCGCCGTCGCCCGCGCCGCCGCCGTCGAGCCGGAGCTCCTCTTCCTCGACGAACCGACCTCCGCCCTCGACCCGACCATGAGCCGCTGCATCGAGGACCTGGCGGGCCCGGGCGCCGCGCTCGCGCCACCCGACCCCGGCGAGGGCGAGCGCATGGCGCAGATTGTCGATCACCGAGCGGCGCAGCATCACCGGTTTCTGAAACACCATGGCGTGACGGCGCGGCCGGCCGCCGCCGTCGACGGCGAAGGCGACCGATCCGGTCGCGGGCTCGAGCAGGCCGTGGCACAGGCGCAGGAACAGCGATTTGCCGGCGCCGTTCGGACCGAGCACCAGGGTCTTGCGTCCCTTGCGGATCTCGACGGTGGGGATGCTGACGAGGGCGCGCCCGTCGACCCCCCAGGTCACGTCGCGCAGGCGCAGCGGCAGGATCGAGGCGACGTCGCGCATCACAGGGCCCCCGCGAAGCGTGCGCCGATCCGCGAGACGGCGTAGGCGGCGGCGTTGACCGTGAAGGTCAGCGACATCAGCACCGCGCCGAGGCCGAGCGCCAGCGGCAGGTCGCCCTTCGAGGTCTCCAGGGCGATCGCGGTGGTCATCGTCCGGGTGAAGCCGGAGATGTTGCCGCCGACGATCAGGATCGCCCCGACCTCGGCGCTGGCGCGCCCGAATCCGGCGAGGAGAGCGGTGATCAACGAGAAGCGGGCATCCCACAACAGGGTCGAGATCGCCTCGACCCGGCTGGCGCCCATCGAGGTCAGTTGATCGCGATATTCGGCCCACAGGTCCTCGATGGTCTGCCGGGTCAGTGCGGTGACGATCGGCAGCACCAGGACGAACTGCGCCACCATCATCGCCCGCGGCGAGAACAGCAGACCGAGCGGTCCGAGCGGTCCGGAACGCGACAACAGCAGGAACACCGCCAGGCCGGCGACCACTGGCGGCAAGCCCATGAGGGCGTTGACGATCACGATCACCAGAGATCGCCCGGGGAAGCGCAGCATGGCGATCGCCGCGCCGAGCGGAAAGCCGACCAGACAGGCGCAGGCGACGGCGATGGTCGACACCTTCAGCGACAGGCCGACGATCCCGAGGAAGGCCGGGTCGGCGAACAGGCCGCGGTCGAACGGCAGCATCGCCGCGACGTCGACACCCGTCATGTCGTTCCTCCCGTCTTCCTTCTTCCGATCGGCGCGTTCGTCGGCCGTCGGTCTTCGTTCTGGTGCCGCCGCCGCGTCTCGGCGCGGTCGCCGCTTCGGGTGGCGCGTCGCCGCGCCGCCGGTTCTGCGACGCTCGCCGCCGTCGTCGCCTCGACGGTGGCCGCGAACGTGTCGAAATTCTATCGGATCGTCGTTTCCGCAACCACTGCCGAAAAGAAGAACGGCGGGGATCGTGTCGTGGACAGACGGCTTTCACAAGCACAGGCTATCACGGACCTTCGCCGCGAGCGAAGCTTCGGGTAGAGATCTCGAGGCACGAAACGGGAGGACGACATGGTTTCGATCCGGCTGCAATTGAGGCTCGACGACGCCACCAGGATCGGTCACGGCAAGGTGGCATTGCTCGAGGAAATCGACAAAACCGGCTCGATTTCCGCGGCTTCCAGGGCGTTGGGCATGACTTACCGCAGGGGCTGGGAACTGCTCGACCACATGAACAAGGCCTTCGGTCAACCGGTCGTCACCGGCACCACCGGCGGACTGGGGGGAGCGGAGCTGACGCCGCTCGGCCGTGACATTATTTCCCAGTTCCGCGCGATCGAGGCGGAGTTGACGCAAATTGCGACACCGCGGCTGCGACAGATCGAAAATCTACTCGAGAATGCCTGATTTGGGACGGTTCTCGATCTCTCGCAATTCATCGATGCCGACCTCGGGGCGCCGAGGTAACCGCTTGCGACCGGAACGATTGTGTTTCCGGGCACATAATAATGTTTCCTGCGAATGTACGCTTCCCTGCGATCGACGTTGAATGTCCTCAGACGAGGCGGCACCGACGCCACCGGTACCGTTCGTGGCACCGCCATAGAACGTATCCGGGCTCGCCACGGGAGTTTGAAATGAACAAGATCTTTCGCATCAACATGACCGACCTCACGGTCAAGATCGAACCGGTTCCGGAAGCTTGGGCGGGTCTGGGCGGTCGTGCGCTGACCTCGACCATCATCGCCGCCGAAGTCCCGCCGACCTGCCACGCGCTCGGCCCGAACAACAAGCTCGTCTTCGCGCCGGGCCTGCTCTCCGGCACCGCCGCCTCCAACGCCGGCCGCTTCTCCTGCGGCTCCAAGAGCCCGCTCACCGGCGGCATCAAGGAATGCTCGGCCGGCGGCACCTCGTCCCGCATCATCGCCCGTCTGGGCATCAAGGCGATCATCGTCGAAGGTCAGCCGGCGGGCGACACTTGGTATTCGCTGATCGTCGGCAAGGACGGCGTCGAATTCCACGCCGAGACCGAGACGCTCGGCATGGGCACCTTCGAGGTGGTCGAGAAGGTGACGGCGCGGCTCGGCGAAGACTTCGGCGTGATCACGCTCGGTCAAGCCGGCGAACACCTGATGGCGATCTCCAACATCTCGGTGAAGGACCCCGAGGGCAAGATCCGCAGCTTCGGCCGCGGCGGCCTCGGCGCGGTGATGGGATCGAAGAAGATCAAGTTCATCGCGGTGAACCCGGAAGGCGTCGCCAATCTGCCGATCGTCGACAACGCCAAGTTCAAGGAAGCCAACCGCACCTTCACCAAGACCCTGCAGGAGCATCCGGTTTCCGGCCAGGGCCTGAAGAAGTACGGCACGGCGGTGCTGGTGAACATCATCAACGAGGCCGGCGGTCTGCCGACCAGGAACTTCACCGCCGGCCAGTGCGAGCACCACGACCAGATCTCCGGTGAGGAGATGTACGATCGCATCGTCGCCCGCGGCGGCGAGCCGAGCCATCCCTGCTCGCCGGGTTGCCAGATCCAGTGCTCGCAGGTCTACAACGACAAGGACGGCAAGTACCTCACCTCGGGCTTCGAGTACGAGACCCTGTGGGCGCTCGGCGCCGACGGCATGATCACCGACCTCGACGTCTGCGCGGAGATCGACAACGTCTTCGACGACCTCGGCGTCGACTCGATCGAGACCCCGGTGATGTTCGCCGTGGCGATGGAAGCCGGCCTCCTGCCGTGGGGTGACGGCAAGCGGATGCTGGAGATCCTGCACGAGGACATCGCCAAGGGCACGCCGTTCGGGCGCATGCTCGGTGCCGGCACCGCCGCGGTCGGCCGCGCCTACGGCCTCACCCGCATCCCGGTCGTCAAGAACCAGGCGATCCCGGCCTACGATCCGCGCGCCATCAAGGGCATCGGCGTGACCTACGCCACCACCACGATGGGCGCCGACCACACCGCCGGTTACGCCATCGCCACCAACATCTTGGCCGTCGGCGGCAAGGTCGATCCGCTGTCGAACGACGGACAGGTGGAACTGTCGCGCAATCTGCAGATCGCCACCGCGGCGGTCGACTCGACCGGTCTGTGCCTGTTCATCGCCTTCCCGGCTCTGGACATCCCGACCTGTCTGCCCGCCGTCGTCGACATGCTGAACGCCCGTTACGGCATCTCGCTCACCCTCGACGACGTCGTGGCGCTCGGCAAGCACGTGCTCAAGGTCGAGCACGAGTTCAATCTGGCCGCCGGCCTCGGACCGGAGACCGACCGTCTGCCCGAGTTCTTCGAACTCGAGCCGCTCACTCCCCACAACGTCACGTGGGACATGAACCCCAAAGAGCTCGCATCGTTCTGGAGCTTCTGAGGGTGTATGCGCAGTAACTTACCTGCCGGAGCGTTTCGGGCATGCTGATCACGATCAAACTGTTCGCGACGTTCCGGCAGGGCCGTTTCAAGATCGAGGAACGAGAGGTCCCGGAAGGGACGACCGTCGCCGACGTCTTGAAATCGCTCGACATTGCGCAAGAAGAAGTCGGCACGCTGTTCGTCAAGGGACGACACGTCGAGCCCGATCGCACGCTCGCCGCCGGCGAAGCGGTGGCGATCTTCCTGCTGGTCGGCGGAGGATAAATCCTTGTTCTCCGCCGAAGAGACCGAACGCTACGCCCGCCACATCGTCCTCGCCGACGTCGGTGGACCGGGGCAGCAGAAATTCGCGGCCGCGCGCGTCCTGGTGGTCGGGGCGGGCGGGCTCGGCTCACCGATCCTGCAATATCTCGCCGCCGCCGGCATCGGCACGCTCGGCATCGTCGACGACGACCGGGTGTCGCTGTCCAACCTGCAGCGACAGGTGATCCATCGCACCGAAGACGTCGGCCGACCGAAGGTCGAGAGCGCCAGCGACGCCATCCTCCGGCTCAATCCGCACGTCGCGGTGGTGCCGTTCCCGGTTCGGCTCTCGCCCGACAACGTCGAGGCGATCGTCGCCGACTTCGACGTGGTGGTCGACGGGGTCGACAATTTCGAGACGCGGTTCGTCTTGGCCGACGCCTGCGAGGCGCTCGGCAAACCGTTGGTGACGGGCGGCGTGCTCTCCTTCTACGGCTGGTTGACGGTGGTCGCGCCGCATCTGCGCGGAGCGGACGGAACGGCCAATCCGCGTCTGCGCGACGTGTTGCGGGTGCCGGAGGGCGGCCGGGCGGTGACCTGTGCCGAGATCGGCATTCTCGGCGTCGTGCCGGGCGTCCTCGGCACCTTGGCGGCGACGGAAGTGCTGAAGCTCGTCGCCGGCATCGGCGAGCCCCTGTTTCGTCGAATGTTGAACGTCGACCTGCGCGACGCGAGCTTCGACGTCGTCGACTACGAGCGCGAGGATCGCTCGGGAGAGACGGAATGAGCGGCTCGGGCGGAACCATCGAGGTGGTCGGTTTCATGGATCTGGCGAGCGTATTCCGCGCGCGCGGCTGGACCTCGCCACATCGGGTTTCGCTCGACGCACCGATCGACGGAGTGACGCTGCTGCGGTTGCTCGACGTGCCCGACGAGGCGGTCGAGTGCCTCTTCGTCAATCACCACGCGATCGGCCCGGCAGACGCGGTCGTCCGCCCCGGCGACCGCGTCGCCGTGGTTCCGCCCGGCGTGCCGGGACCGCATCGCTACAGCCTCGGCATCCGCCAACGCAAGCCGGGCTGACGACGCGGACCCGGCGCGACCGGGCGCACCTCGAAGGAGCGAACCGAATGGCGAGCGAAACGCCCGAACGCCGCGCGTCGAACGTGCTGACGTTCTGTTCCAACTGCGAGCTGTGCCGCGATCTTCTCGACGAAGCGCCGTGCCAGTTCTTCCCGCGTCTGTTCATGCTCGCCGATCGGCGCCGGCGCGACGGCACCGAACCCGACGGGCGCGAACTCCTCGACATGATCGACCTGTGCAATTCTTGCGGCCAGTGCCCCTGCACCTCGATCCAGACCCAGATCCGCGCGGCCAAGGACGCCTTCGTCGCCCGCGACGGGCTGCCGCTCCGGGTCCGTTTCGTCGAGGACGTGCGGTTGGTCGGTCGCCTCTGCGGCATGTTGCCGAGCCTGACCAACGCGCTGATGAAGATCGAACCGCTGGCCGGCTTGGCGAAACGCGCGGTCGGGATCCATCCGGACCGGCGCCTGCCGACCTTCCCGCCCGAGCCGTTCGACGCCTGGGCGGAGCGCGAGGGGCTGACGCGCAAGCCGGAGGCGACGGGGCGCAAGGTCGCCTATTTCGTCGGCTGCACCGCCCGTTACATGTTCCCCGAGGTGGCGCGGGCGACGGTCGAGGTGTTGCGGGCGAACGGCATCGCGGTGTGGGTGCCGCCGCAGGAATGCTGCGGCATGCCGACCTATCTCGAGGGCGACCACGGCTTCACCCGGCGTCTGGCGCAGAGCAATCTGCCGGTTCTGGCGGAGTGCATCGCGAGCGGCTTCGACGTCGTCACCGCCTGCCCGACCTGCAGCTTCGCCTTCAAGACGGTGCTGGCGCGCGGCGCCCGCTACGCGCCGGAGCATCGCGAGACGATCGCGGCGATGCTGGCGGACTGCGACGGCGACACGGCTGAGGTGCGCTCGCGACTGATCGCGCGGGCCGAGGCGCCGACCGGACGGGTGTCGTCGGCCGGGAAGGGGTTCCACGACGCCTGGGTGGTCAATCATCTGGCCGCCGTGGCGGGCGCCAGCGAAGGTGTCGACGACGGCTATCTCTCGGAGATCGACGCGGAGTTGCGGATCGACGTCGCCTGCCACACCTGGGAGCTCGGCGAATATCTGCGCGAGCTCGCCGCAGCCGGAGAGCTGAAGGCGGTCGCCGGCATCGGTGGGGAAAAGCTAG
>JAAYVT010000640.1 GCA_012517025.1 Phyllobacteriaceae bacterium
CACGGGGGCGACGAACTCGTGGAAGGTGAACATCGCCGAAGTCGGAAAGCCCGGCAGAACCACCACGCCCTTGCCGTCGGCGACCGCCAGACAGAGCGGCTTGCCCGGCTTCAGGGCGGCGCCGTGGACGACGATGCCGGGCGCGCCGAGGCGGCCGACGAGACGGGAGGTGTAGTCGCCGGCGCCCTTGGAGGTGCCGCCGGACAGGATCACGAAGTCCGCGCGGGCGTGCGCCTCGGCGAGAACGGCGGAGAGCCGCACCTCGTCGTCGGGGGTGATCGGGAAGACCAGCGGCAGGCCGCCGTTTTCGGTCACCGCCGCGGCGACGATCGGGCCGTTGGTGTCGAAGATGCCGGCCGGCGGCAGCGGCGCGCCGGGGGCGACCAGCTCGTCGCCGGTGGAGACCACGGCGACCACCGGGCGGCGGAAGACCTCGACCGTGCCGATGCCGCAGGCGGCCATCAGGCCGACGTCGGGGGCGGTGATCACCTTGCCCGGTCGCGACACCGTCTCGCCCTGGGCGACGTCGGAGCCGGCGAAGGCGAGGTTCTGCCCGCTCGCCACCGGGCGGCGCACCAGCACGTCGCCGTCGCCGTCGGGGTCGGTGTGCTCGATCATCACCACCGCGTCGGCGCCGCGCGGGATCGGGCCGCCGGTGGCGATCACGCTGGCGGTGCCCGAGGCGATCACCGCCTTCGGCATCCGGCCGCAGGCGACGACGTCGCCGGTCAGCGTCAGGCGGATCGGCGCGGCGTCGCTCGCCTCGGCGAGATCGGCGGCGCGGACCGCGAAGCCGTCGACGGTGGAGCGGTCGAAGGGGGGCACGTCGCGCGGCGCGGCGAGCGGCTTCGCCAGGGCGCGGCCGAGCGCCTCGCCGAGCGGCACCGTCTCGATCCCGAGCGGGGCGGGGCGGAGGGCGGCGTCGAAGCGGCGGCGGGCCTCGTCGCGACCGACGACGTTCAGGAATTGATCTTGCTTCATGATCCGCTCTCTCGAGGCTCCGGGGTCAGGGGCCGGGCCGCGAGCGGCGCGGCGGCGTCGATGCCCTCGCTCTCCGGCGACAGCAGGTGCCAGTGGGTGGCGGCGGCGACGGCGGCCGCGCCGAAGGTGCCGATCGCGAGCGGGTCCCAGGCGCCGTCGCGTTCGGCGACCAGCGCGAGCTCGCTGAAGCCGATCGCCGACACCATCTTGCGGGCGAGCGGCCGGGTTTCGGCGTCCGCCGCGACGTCGGTGCGGCCGTCGTCGAGCCACGGTTCGATCAGCGCGAGGAGCGCGGCGAGGGCGTCGTCGACCCGGGCGGGCAGAACCAGCGTCGGGGTGGCGCCGATCCGGCCGGCCACCATGGTCTCGCCCGGCCGCAGCGCCGGTCGGCCGATGGTCCGCCAACCCGTCGACGCGGTCGCCGCGATCCAGGCGCGATCGTGCCCGCCGATCGCGCGGCCGCCGAGGAAGAGCGCCAATCGCCAGGGTCGTTCCGAGGCGCGATCGGCCCGCTCCGGCGAGACCACGACGGCGGCGGTTCCGCGCGCCGCGATCCGTCCGGCGAGGAAGCCGGCGACCACGCCCGCCGTTTCGTCCTCGGGGTCGACGACGAGCAGGACGGGCGGCGTGGCGATCTGCACACGAGGGATGCCGGCGGTGGCGAGGACGGCGGCGAGACGGGCGTCGATCCTGGTTCCCGCCGTCGCCAGACGGGTGCCGGCGGTGGCCTCGGTGCCGACGCGGCGCAGTTCGGTGCCGGGGGCCAGCGCCACGTCGGCGGTGGTCGCGGTTCCCTCGTCGGCCGCCGCCACCGCGTCGAAGGGCGGCGGCACCGGGTCGCCCGCCGCGACCTCCAGCGAGCGCGACAGGTCGGCGGGCGTATAGGGCGAGGCGCCGAAGGTTTCGGCCGCGATCACCGCCCGCCCGTCGATCAGCGCCACCGCCGTCGCCGGGACCGGCGCGGCGGTCGCGACGTCGTGGGCGACGACGGCGCCGATCGCCTCGGGGAGCGGGACCTCCGCCTCGCCGGGCGGCGGGGCTTCGGCCCGCCACCGAGCGAGGACGTCGGCGACCGCGACGCGGGTGGTCGGAAACGACCGATCAGGCATCGGGATCGCCGGCGTTCGGGAAGAACAGCTGCTGACCGTCGATCTTGTAGGCGGCGATCGCGGCCTGTCCTTCCGGCGACACCAGCCAGTCGATGAAGGCCTGTCCGTCGGCGACCTTGACGTTCGGGAACTTGGCCGGATTGACCAGCATCACGCCGTACTGGTTGAACAGGCGCTTGTTGCCCTGCACCGTGATGGCGAGGTCGCCCTTGTTCTTGAAGGCGATCCAGGTGGCGCGATCGGACAGCGTGTAGGCGCCCATCGCGCCTGCGGTGTTCAGCGTGGCGCCCATGCCCTGGCCGATCTCGCGATACCAGTCGCCACGGACGGCGGCGAGATCGATCCCGGCCTTCTTCCACAGCGCCAGCTCGGCGGAATGGGTGCCCGACTTGTCGCCGCGCGACACGAAGGGGACCTTCTTGGCGGAGATCGTGGAGAGCGCCGCCGCGACGTCCTTGGTGCCGGCGATGCCGGCCGGATCCGCCTTCGGGCCGACGACGACGAAGTCGTTGTACATGACCGGGAGGCGCTTGGTGGAGAAGCCCTCTTCCAGGAACTTCAGCTCCTGCGACTTGGCGTGCACGAACACCACGTCGGCGTCGCCGCGCCGGCCGGTGTCGAGCGCCTGACCGGTGCCCTGCGCGATCACCCGCACCTTGATGCCGGTCTTGCCCTCGAAGATCGGCAGGATGTGACCGAAGAGACCCGAATCCATGGTGGAGGTCGTCGACGCGACGGTGATGAAGCGATCCTCGGCCTGCGCCGAGGGGAGGAAGCCGAGGGCGAGGGTGAAGGCGAGAAGTGTTCTGCGGAGCATGCGGATTCTCCCGTTCGTCGTTGGTTCACCAGAAGAGACGGCCTTCGAGAAAGGCTCGACCTTCCTCCGTCGTCGGCCGGCGGAAGAAGGTTTCGGCGGATGTGGCCTCGAGGAGGCGGCCGGCATGAAAGAACAGCACGTCGTCGGCGAGGCGGTGCGCCAGTCCGAGATCGTGGGTCGCCATCACCCAGGTCAGGCCCTCGCCGTGCAGGCGGACCAGCAGGTCCTCGATGCAGCGGCTCATGGTCGGGTCGAGGGCGGAGGTCGGTTCGTCGAGGAAGAGGAGCTCCGGCTCGACGGCGGCGGCGCGGGCGACGGCGAGGCGCTGCTGCTCGCCGCCGGAGAGCACCCGGGCGGGGCG
>JAAYVT010000641.1 GCA_012517025.1 Phyllobacteriaceae bacterium
CGTCGTCGACAGTTCCTCGACCACCCGGAACCGCGCGATGCCGGTCAGCCCGATGGTCAGCCGCCCGTCGCCGGTCTCGCCCCATTGGGTGATCCGGCCGAGACAACCGACCCGTTCGAGCGGCGGCCGTCCCGGCACCATCGGCCGCTCGACGTCGATCCTCGGTTGGATCATGCCGATCAGCTTGTCGCCGTGCAGCGCCGCCTCGACCATCGCGAGATAGCGCGGCTCGAAGATGTTGAGCGGCAACACCCGGCGCGGCAACAGCAACACGCCGGGCAGCGGAAACACCGGCACCGTCGCCGGCAGATCGCTCGGCCCGTCGTAGACCTCGTTGCCCGCCCGCGTCATCGCCACCTCACGAGAACAGCACCGAGGACAGCCGACGCCGCCCGTAGAGCGTCGCCGCATCCTTGACGCCCCAGGCCTCGAAGAAGGTGAGCAGCTGCTTGCGCGCGCCGTCGTCGTTCCAGGTGCGGTCGCGACGGAAGATCTCGATCAGCTGATCGACCGCCTCGTTGCGATGGTTCTTGCCGGCGAGCCCGAGGGCGAGATCGAAACGGGCCTGATGATCATTCGGGTCGCGGGTGATCCGCGCCTCCAGCTCGATCACGTCGCCGAGCCCGGCCGACTGCTCGGCGAGCGCCATCCGCGCCTCCAGCGCCGCGATGCGCGGATCCTTGGCGGCGGCCGGCGGCACCGAGGCGAGGAGCTCTTTCGCCTCGGCGAACTCGCCCGCCGTGACACAGACGTCGGCGAGGCCGAGGATCGCGGCGAGATTGTCCGGCTCCTGCTGCAGGACCGCCGAGAAATACTGCGACGCGGTCTGCAGGTCCTTGGCCGCCAGCGCCGCCTCGCCTTCCGCGACCAACTGATCGACCGGCGACGGCGCCGCCCCGGCGGTCAGCTTGTCGATGAACGTCTTGACCTGGCTCTCCGGCACCGCGCCCATGAAGCCGTCGACCGGCTGGCCGCCCTTGAAGGCGATCACCGCCGGGATCGAGCGGATGCCGAGCTGGTCGGCCACCTCAGGGTGGTGGTCGATGTTCATCTTGACCAGCTTCACCTTGCCCTTGGCGGCCCGCACCACCTTCTCGATCACCGGGGCGAGCTGCTTGCACGGCCCGCACCACTCCGCCCAGAAGTCGACCAGCACCGGCACCTCGGCCGAGGCCTCGATCACGTCCTTCATGAAGTCGCGGGTGGTGGTCTCGCGCACCGCATCGCCGCCGGCGGCCGGCGTCGCGGCGGGTGTGGCGGCCGAGAGCCCGGGGGAGAAGGTGAAGGTCGGACCGGTCATGTTCGTCTCGTCTCGTGTTGGGGCGGCCGCGCCGTTCGAGAGCCCTCCCGAACATCGGCCGCGAGATCGGATGTCGCTCTCAAGATGGGGGCGAGGCGGCGTTCGCGCAATCGCCGTCGCACCCGTCTCACGCCTCTCGGTCGTCGGCGACCACCTTGCCGTCGGAAACCGCGACGATCAACGGCGGATGGCCGATCGCCTCCAGGAAACGCACGAAATCGCCGCGCCCGATCGAGGTGGTGGCGGTGTTCTCCAGCGGATGGAAGTTCAGGATCTCGTGCTCCATCAGCGCCGCGTCGAGCACCACGGTGACCCGGCCCTCGACGTCGTTGATCACCCCGAACGGCGTCACCGAGCCGGGCGTCACCCCGACCAGCTCGAACAGCAGCTCCGGCTTGCCGAAGCTGACCCGTCCCGAAGCGCCGATCTTCTCGGAGATCGCCTTCAGATCGATCGCTGCGTCGCCCTCGGCGCTGACCAGGAAGATCCGGCCCTTCTTGTCCTTGAGGAACAAGTTCTTCGAATGCGCGCCGACGATCGCCTCCTTGACGTGACGGCTCTCCGCCACGGTGAAGACGGCGACGTGATCTGTGGTGGTGGTGGCGATCCCCAGCTCGTCGAAGCGCCGCAGGAGATCGGCTCGGGTGAGAGGCATCGTGAAATCTCGGCCGAAGGAACCCGGCCGGACCTTAAGCGGCCACCCCCGGCGAGGCAACCCGGCCGATCGCCCCCATCGCAAACCCCATCGCCATGGTCGCGCGCCCGTCCGAAGGCCGGCGCGGTCCGACCACGTCGGTTCGGCGGTGGTCGCGCCCGAACCCGATCGCTTCGCCTCATCCATCTGACGAAGAAGGAGAATTCGACGGCGCCGGCTGTGGAAAACCGTCTCCCGGCGGGGTTTTCGAAAAATCGGGCTTGCCAGGAGGGAAAAGCTTTGGCATAGAGGCGCCCGTCCGGCGGCGACGTCGGACATACCCTAAGGATGCGGGTGTAGCTCAGGGGTAGAGCACAACCTTGCCAAGGTTGGGGTCGAGGGTTCAAATCCCTTCGCCCGCTCCATTCTCCCTCTCGGGAGACGTCGAAAAGGCCGCCTTCGGGCGGCCTTCGTCGTTTTCGCACCCTCGGACGCCTCCCGCCCAAGTCCGCCTCACGTCGCGAACACGCTCTCGAAATCGGCGAAGCCCTTCACCTCGATCGGATTGCCCGACGGATCGCGGAAGAACATCGTCCGCTGCTCGCCCGGCTCGCCGGCAAACCGCACCACCGGCGGAATGTCGAAGACGACTCCCGCCGCCTCGAGCTTCGCCGCCAGATCGAGCAAATCCGGCAACGCCAGCACGACGCCGAGATGCGGCATCGCCACCATGTGCTCGCCGACCTTGCCGGTGTTGGTCACCGCGAAGGGCTCGCCCAGATGCAGCGAGATCTGGTGGCCGAAGAAGTCGAAGTCGACCCAGGTCTCGGTCGATCGCCCCTCGCGACAGCCGAGCACGCCGCCGTAGAAGGCGCGCGCCGCGTCGAGATCGGTGACGTGATAGGCGAGATGGAAGAGCGACTTCATCCGACGGCCTCCGGGGTGGACCACACGGCCTCGATCCTGCCGGAGGACGGCCGCCGTGGCGAGCCCCTGCGCGAGGTGCTCGCGCGAACGTGCGGTCGCCGTCAGAGGGTCGCCGCAGCCACCTTCGCCGCCGTGAATTCGTCCGTCAGCCGCGCGCAGAGGTCGGCCGCGCTCGGGATGTCGGCGACCGAGCCGACCCCCTGCCCCGCCGACCAGATGTCCTTCCACACCTTCGCCTCGCCGTTCATGTCGAGCTTGGTGTGCGGGGCGAGGTTCTCCGGATCGAGCCCGGCGGCGACGATCGAGGGGCGCAGGAAGTTGGCGTTCACGCCGCTGATCGCCGAGGTGTAGACGATGTCGGAGGCTCGCGCCCCGACGATCATCTCCTTGAACCCCTGCGGTGCCAGGCTCTCGGCAGTGGCGATGAAACGGGTGCCCATGTAGGCGAGATCGGCGCCGATCAGCCGCGCCGCCGCGATCTGCGCGCCGGTCGAGATCGCCCCGGCGAGCACGATCGTGCCGGAAAAGAACGAGCGGATCTCCGGCACCAGCGCGAACGGGCTGAGCGTGCCGCCGTGCCCACCGGCCCCGGCGCAGACCGCGATGATGCCGTCGACGCCCGCCTCCGCCGCCTTTTCGGCATGGCGACGATTGATCACGTCGTGGAACACCAGCCCGCCGTAGGAATGGACCGCGTCGACCACGTCCTTGACCGCCCCGAGCGAGGTGATCACCAGCGGCACCTTCCGCTTCACCGTGGTCGCCAGATCCGCCTCCAGCCGCCGGTTGGAGGGGTGCACGATCAGATTGACGCCGTAGGGCGCGGACGTTCCGTCGAGCCCTGCCTCGATCTCGTCGAGCCACGCCTCGTAGCGTTCGGTGGTGCGCTGGTTGAGCGCCGGAAAAGTGCCGACCAGACCGGCCCGGCAACACGCCGTCACCAGCGCCGGCCCGGAGGCCAGGAACATCGGCGACACGATCGCCGGCAGACGCAGGCGCCCCTCGAACACGGACGGCAACGGCATGATCTTCCCTCCCCGGCGACGCCGCTCCGCGGGCGTCTTCGGCGGGAGAGTGGCACGCGACCGACCAATGCGCA
>JAAYVT010000642.1 GCA_012517025.1 Phyllobacteriaceae bacterium
ATCGGCGCCGCCGGCATCTTGCCGACCCAGTAGAGCGAGGCGGTGTGGCCGATCTCGGCCGCCCCCCCCGCGACCGCGTCGAACACCTCGAGCGCCGGCACCAGCTCGCCGGCGGCGAAGACCTTGACCGTCAGCCGCCCCTCCGACAGCCGTGCGATCGAGGCGGCGAGCCGTTCCGCCGACACCCCCGGTCCCGGCAGGTTCTTCGGCCACGACGTCGCCATCCGCCATTCCACCAGCCCCTTGGCGAGAGCCGGACGGGCGAGCCCGGCACCGGCGGCGGCGGTCAACGCGCCGAGCGCGGCGCGGCGAGAAACGAACTTCGCTTCGGACATGACGATCTCCTTCGCGCCTTCCGGCACGTTCGAGCGACGCGGAACGTCGTGAGGATGGTCAGCCGCGGGCCGACCACCAGGCATGGAAATGGTCGACCGGGCCGTGGCCGTGACCGACCCCCAGCCGATCGGAGGTGCGGATCGCCGCCGTCAGATAGGCCTTGGCGGCGCGTACCGACTGGACGAGGTCGAGCCCCAGCGCCAGCCCGGCGGCGATCGCCGACGACAGCGTGCAGCCGGTGCCGTGGGTGTTGCGGGTGGGATGACGCGGCACCGAGAACCACTGCTCGCCGACCGCCGTCACCAACACGTCCTCGGCGACGCCGC
The DNA here is from genome assembly GCA_012517025.1 of Phyllobacteriaceae bacterium. GTDB lineage: Bacteria > Pseudomonadota > Alphaproteobacteria > Rhizobiales > Ancalomicrobiaceae > Pinisolibacter. The sequence continues at coordinate 663 of JAAYVT010000642.1, forward strand.
CGTCGCCGTGGCCGCCCTTGATCAACACCGCCTTCGGCCCCATCGCCAGGATGGCCCGGCCCTGAGCGGCCATCTCGGCCCGCCCGGTCGCCGGGGCGAGACCGGTCAGCTTCGCCGCCTCGGGAAGGTTGGGAGTGACCAGATCGGCGCGCGGTACCAGCACCTCGCGCAGGGTCGAGATCGCCTCCGGCGCCAGCAACACGTCGCCGCTGGTCGCCACCATCACCGGGTCGAGCACGACGTTCTTCGCCGCCCAACGGTCGAGCCCGTCGCGCACCGCCCGGATCACCGGCGCCTGCGACAGCATGCCGATCTTCACCGCCTCGAAGCCGATGTCGGAGTAGACGGCGTCGATCTCGGCGCCGACGAAGTCCGCCGGCACGTCGAGCACCGCCGTCACGCCCATGGTGTTCTGCGCGGTCAACGCGGTGATCACGCTGGCGCCGTAGACGCCGAGCGCCGAGAAGGTCTTCAGATCCGCCTGGATGCCGGCCCCGCCCCCGGAATCCGAGCCGGCGATGGTGAGTGCCTTGGCCGTCACGAGGTCGCCTCCATTCGTTCCCGCAGCGCCGTGTCGACGGCGCGCCGCAACCGCTCCGCCGCCTCGCGCGGGCGTTCCGCCATGAAGATTTCGGAGATCACCGCGACGCCGTCGGCGCCCGCCGCGATCACCTCGCCGGCGTTGTCGGCGCGGATGCCGGCGATCGCTCCGACCGGCAGATCGCCGCGCTTGTGCCGCACCCGCTCGGCGAGCCGGGAGAGCCCGTCGAGCCCGACCGGCGGATCCGGGTTGTGCTTGGAGACGGTGGTGAAGACGCCGCCGATGCAGACGTAGTCGACCAGCCCGACCGGCACCTCCATCGCCTGATCCTCGGTCTTCACCGTCAGACCGACGATCGCGTCCGGCCCCATCAGTCGCCGCACGTCCTGCGGGTTCATGTCGTCCTGGCCGACGTGCACCCCCGCCGCCCGCGCCGCCAGGGCGACGTCGACGCGGTCGTTGACCAGCACCGGCACCTTGGTGCCGGCGAGCGCGGCGACGACGATTCGCGCCCGCTCCACCATGTCCCGCGTCGTGCCGGCCTTGTCGCGCAGCTGCAGCAGCGTCGCCCCGCCGGCCGCCGCCGCCCGCGCGAGCGCGGCGAGGTCGTCCTCGCGCCGGTGTTCCGGGTCGAGGATGGCGTAACATCGAATGTCGACGATCATCGGATCTTCGCTTTCGCCAGAATGGTCTCTTCGTCGAGCGCGTGCAGCGCGTCGAGGATTTCGATCGAGAACGAGCCCGGTCCGTGCGCCGAGGCCGCCGCCGCCTCGCCGGCCACCCCGAGCACCACCAGCGCCGCCGCCCCCGCCACCACCGGATCCGGCTCGACCGCCCGGAAGGCGGTGGCGACCGCGAAACCGGCGCAGCCGATCGCGGTGACCCGGTCCATCAGCGGATGACCGTTGGCGACGCGGACGGTGCGGGTGCCGTCGGTGACGACGTCGACTTCGCCGGTGACCGCCAGCGTCGAGACGAAGTGCACGGCGTATTCGCAGATCGCCGTCTCGTTCGCCTCGAGCCCGGAGAGCCCTTGGAATTCGGCCCGGTTGGTGTGGACGAGGTCCGGCTCCATCTCGATCAGCCGCCGGGCGAAGTCGAGCCGCGACGGCGAGATCTGGATCTTCACCGGGTCGAGCGTCCACGGCACGCCAGCGTCCTTGGCGACCTCGATCGCCGTCACCGAGGCGTCGCGCCTGACCCGGTCGAGCATGCCGAGATTGATCAGCAGCGCGTCGGCGGAGGCGACGAAGGCCGGCACCTCTTCGGGTGAAAACGTCATCGACGGCTCCGCCCCCACCGCCAGGATCATGTTGGCGGTGAAGGTCTGGGCGACCGGCGAGGTCAGCACGTGGACGCGCGGCTTGCGCGCCCGGACGCGGGCAAACACCTCGGCCACCCGCGCCGGTTCGAGCCGGCGCAGCTTGCCCACGGGAGAGATCGGGAAGGGTGTGTCTTCGTACGTCATCTCAAATCCCTCCGCCGGTACGATCCGGATCAGGTTCTAGGGGTTGGCCTCGCCTCTCAGCCCGGCCGAGCCGGGCACCCCCTTGAGACGTCGCAGAGTTAAGCCGGGAAAGCGCGAAGCGCAAGAGGCGAGCGGTTCGTTCACCTCCGCATCCCTCCGCTCTTGCCCTGCGCCCCCGCATCTGGTCGACTGTGCCGACTCTCGACGAGGCCCTCTTCGCGATGAAACCCTTCTTCGTTCTGATCAAATGCGCGCTCGGTCGCGCCTACGACGTCGCCACCGCGCTCGCCGACGCGGAGATCGCGTCGGAAATCTATTCGATCGCCGGCGACCACGACCTGATCGTCAAGTTCTACGTCGACGACCAGACCGACATCGGCCATTTCGTGACGCAGAAGGTCCACCCGATCCCCGGCATCGTCGACACCAAGACGTTGATCACCTTCAAGGCGTTCTGAACCGTCTCGGCGGCGGGCGAACCGCCTCGCCCGCGGCCCGCTCCGTCCGAAAGGGCCCGCACATGTCCGAAACTCGCAAAACCGCCTTCCAGGCGCTCCGCGCCCATGCCCACACCATGCAGGCGGCGCAGATCTCCGAATTCTTCGCCGCCGATTCCGATCGCTTCGCGCAGTTCTCCGCTCGCCACGACGACCTGCTGCTCGATTATTCGAAGAACCGGGTGAGCGTCGAGACGATGAGCCTGCTCTTCGATCTCGCCCGCGCCTCGCACATCGAGGCCCGTCGCGCCGCGATGTTCGCCGGCGAACACCTCAACTCGACCGAGGACCGCGCCGTCCTCCACGTCGCCCTGCGCAACCCCGATCGCCGTCGCGCCTACGCCGTCGACGGCCACGATGTCACCGCCGACGTCGAGGCGGTGCTGGTGGCGATGACCGCCTTCGCCGAGGCGATCCGCTCCGGCGAGGCCCGCGGCGCCACCGGCGAGCGCTTCACCGACGTCGTCAATCTCGGCATCGGCGGCTCCGACCTCGGCCCGGCGATGGTGACGCAGGCGCTCGAGCCCTGGGCCGACGGCCCGCGCGTCCACTTCGTCTCCAACGTCGACGGCGCCCACCTGCACGACACCCTGAAGGGCCTCGACCCGAAGACCACCCTGTTCCTGATCGCCTCCAAGACCTTCACCACCCTGGAGACGATGACCAACGCGACCTCCGCCCGCAACTGGTTGGTGGGGGCCCTCGGCGAGGCGGCGATCGCCGACCATTTCGCCGCGATCTCCACCGCCATTGCCAAGGTCAAGGCCTTCGGCATCGCCGAGGACCGCATCTTCGGCTTCTGGGACTGGGTCGGCGGCCGTTATTCGGTGTGGTCGGCGATCGGCCTGCCGGTGATGCTGGCGATCGGGCCGGAAAACTTCCGCGCCTTCCTGGCCGGCGGCGCCGCCATGGACGACCATTTCCTGGAGGCCCCGCTCGAGCACAACCTGCCGGTGATCCTGGCGCTCATCGGCGTCTGGTATCGCTCGCTGATGGGCATGCCGACCCAGGCGATCATCCCCTACGACCAGCGTCTCGCCCGCTTCCCCGCCCATCTCCAGCAGCTGGACATGGAATCGAACGGCAAGTCGATCCGCCGCGACGGCCGCCCGGTCGAGGGCCCGACCGGCCCGGTGGTGTGGGGCGAGCCCGGCACCAACGGCCAGCACGCCTTCTTCCAGCTGATCCATCAGGGCACCGACGTCATCCCGGTCGACTTCCTCCTCGCCGCCGAGCCGAACGAATCGATGGGCGACCATCACGCCAAGCTGGTGGCCAACTGCCTCGCTCAGGCCGAGGCGCTGATGACCGGCAAGACCGAGCGCGCCGTACGCGCCGAGCTCCACGCGAGCAACATGTCGAAGGAGCGGATGGACGCGCTCCTCCCGCACAAGGTCTTCCCCGGCAACCGGCCGTCGAACGCCCTGCTCTATCGCCGCCTCGATCCCTACACGCTCGGCCGCCTGCTCGCCCTCTACGAGCACAAGGTGTTCGTGCAGGGCGTGATCTTCGACGTCAATTCCTTCGATCAGTGGGGCGTCGAGCTCGGCAAGCAGCTGGCGACCGAGCTGCTGCCGATGGTCAAGGGCGAGACGCCGATCGCCGGCCGCGACGCCTCCACCATGGGCCTGCTCGAGCACTATCTGGGGCTGCGCTCTGAGGACTGATCAGCGCCGCGGCGGCATCCGCCGGGGGCTCGGATTGAGCGGCACCATGGTGCACATGCCGACGTCGAACGCCCCGGCGGCGTTCGGCCGTCCGGCGAAGACGAGATCGGCGCCCGGGTTCAGCGGATAGCCGCACAGACCCGGGATGGTGGTGCTGGTCACCGTGACGACGCGCGGCACCCGCCCCTTGATCGTCCGCACCACCCGCACGCTCGCCACCACGCGCCGCCCGTCGTCCGACGGGCGGGCGCTTTCGACGACGCCGCGGAAGGCGATCGGCTCACGATCGATCACGGTTTGCCGATCGACCCGCACGCACGAACAGGCCGACGCCGCGTCCGCCCAACCGAGACCGATCCCGACGGCGAGCCCGAGCGCCACGAAGCGACGGAGCGACATGGTCTTCCTCCCCACCCGGCGACCGCGTCGCGGCCGCTCTCGCCGACATGGGGAGAGTGGCGGCGCCCCGCCATGCGGAAGGATGCGGAGCGACGCGATCACGCGGGAAGCGCGCGGCGCCGGCGATCTTTCGTGCTCTCGTCGTGCCGTCGCACTATGATGCCGCCGGTCGTTCTGAGGAGTCGTTCCGCCGTGTCCTCCCATCGTCTCGATCGCCGCGCCTTCCTCGCGCTCGCCGGCCTCGCCCCGCTCGCCGGCTGTGCCGGTCTCGTCGAGCCGCCGATGCCGTGGACGCGGCTGCGATCGGTCGAGCTCGACGTCTCCTCGCTCGCCGAGAAGGGCCTGCCGCGCTACGCCGAGGACGTCGCCGCCATCGGCCGTCCGCTGTTGGCGCAGGCCTTCGCCGACGTTCTCGCCCCCGGCGACGCCAAGGCGCCGCGCGCCACCGTGACGATCGAGACGGTCCGCTTCGCCGGCTCGCCCGGCGGCAGCGACGGCCCGCTCGGCTGGGAGGACCGCGACCACATGGCCGGTCACGTCGTCGTCGGGCCGGTCGGCGCCGCCCCGATCTCCCGCCCCCTCTTCGCCGACCGTTCGCCCACCGATGCCGGCCCCTGGTATCTCCCCGACATCGACCGGCGGCGCCTGGAAGGCCTGCTCCGCGTCTACGTCGCCTGGGCGCGCCGTGAATTCTCGAACTGATCCGAGGACCCGATCCATGACCTCGACCCGTCTCACCCGCCGCGCCCTGCTTTCCGCGCTCGCCCTCGCCCCGCTCGCCGCCTGCGCCGAGCCCGACGTCCGCGCCTCGCTCGGGCTCGAACCGAAACTGCCGCGCCGCACTTTCCGCGCCCTGCGCGTCGACGTCGGCCCGATGGTCCGCGCCGGCGTGCCCGGCTGGGCGCACCGCGTCGGCCTGGCGGTGGAGGCCGCCGCCCGCCCCGCCTTCGCCGACATGATCGACCCGCGCGATCGCCGCGCGCCCGTCCTCACCCTGGAGATCGACGCCTGCGATTTCCCGATCTGGGTCGGCGGCCGCTGGCGCCAAGGCCCGCTCGGCGCCTACGGCGGCGACGCCGCCACCGACTGGATCGAGGGCCATCTGGTCTGGGGCGCGGTGCGACGCCGGGTGACGGTACACCGGGCGTCCGCCGACGCCGGCCCCTGGTACGCCCCCGAGGTCGACCAGCGCCGGCTGGCGAACGTCGCCGCCGTCTTCGCCGCCTGGGCGCGCAAAGAATTCGAGGACTGAGCGGAGAAAATCCCCCCGAAAAGCGAGAAAGCCGGGCGCGAGGCCCGGCTTTCCGCTTCGAGGAGACGATGCGGCGGCGTCTGCCGTCGCCAGGCCTCAGTTCTTCGCCTTGTCGACCAGCTTGTTCTTGCCGATCCACGGCATCATGCCGCGCAGACGGGCGCCGACCTCTTCGATCGGATGCTCGTCGGCCAAACGACGGGTCGCCTTGAAGCGAGCCGCGCCGGCGCGATACTCCTGCATCCACTCGGAAGTGAACTTGCCGGTCTGGATGTCCTTGAGGACGCGCGCCATCTCCGCCTTGGTCTCGGAAGTGATGATGCGCGGGCCGGAGACGTACTCGCCCCACTCGGCGGTGTTGGAGATCGAGTAGTTCATGTTGGCGATGCCGCCCTCATAGATGAGGTCGACGATCAGCTTCACCTCGTGCAGGCACTCGAAATAGGCCATCTCGGGGGCATAGCCCGCCGCGACCAGGGTCTCGAAGCCGCCGCGGATCAGCTCGACGAGGCCGCCGCACAGAACCACCTGCTCACCAAACAGATCGGTCTCGCATTCCTCGCGGAAGTTGGTCTCGATCACGCCCGAACGGCCGCCGCCGATGCCGCAGGCATAGGACAGCGCCAGGTCGTGGGCATTGCCCGAGGCGTCCTGATGGACGGCGATCAGACACGGCACGCCGCCGCCCTTCTGATATTCGCCGCGCACGGTGTGGCCCGGGCCCTTCGGCGCCATCATGATGACGTCGAGCGTCTTCTTCGGCTCGATCAGGCCGAAATGGACGTTGAGGCCGTGGGCGAAGGCGATCGCCGCACCGTCGCGGATGAACGGGGCGATCTCGCCCTTGTAGATGTCGGCCTGCAGCTCGTCCGGGGTCGCCATCATCATCAGGTCGGCCCAGGCGGCGGCTTCCGCCACCGTCATCACCTGGAGGCCGTCGGCGACCACCTTGGCGGCGGTCGTGGAGCCGGCCTTGAGCGCGACCCGGATGTCCTTGACGCCGCTGTCCTTGAGGTTCAGCGCATGGGCGCGGCCCTGGGAGCCGTAGCCGACGATGACGACCTTCTTGCCCTTGATCAGGTTCAGGTCGGCATCGGAATCGTAATAGACGCGCATCGTGCGTTTCCTTCCGTGGTGAACGTCAACCGGCGTCGCCGGCCGTGGGTCTCGCTCCGTGGAGAGCCAGAAACTGCCCGACCGCCCGCCGGGCGTCCCGGCGGATCGTCTCGGGATCGAGGGTGATCCGGTCGCCGAGCAGCAACCGGATCTGAACGTCGCGGGCGGTGAGCCCGAAGAAGGTGCGGAAGGCCTCTTCCGTGTCGTCGAAGGCGAGCAGCCCCGCCGTCCGCCCCGCCTCCAGCACCGGCTTCAGCCGCCGCCCCATGGCGAAGCGGCCGTTCTCCAGCACGATCGCGCCGAGCGTGTGGGTCTCGCCGGCCGCGGCCTTGGCCGCCGTGCCGATCGCCACCCGGTTGAGCGCGATCGAGGTCGGCGAGCCGATCACCGTCAGCCAATTGACCGCGAATTCCTCCAGCCGCTCGGCGAGGCTCGCGCGATCGAGCCGGGTGCGGTCGATCGGCGCCACCCTCACCTGCGCCGCCTGCCAGCGCACCGTGGCCACCAGCAACCCCTCGCGGTCGCCGAACCACTTGTAAAGTGTCTCTTTCGAACACGACGCCGCCCGCGCCACGCCCGTCATGGTGAGCCGGTCGCCCTCCTCGACGAGCAGCCGCAGCACCGCGTCGAGCACGCCGATCTGGCGCTCGGTGGGCACGCTCTCTTCCGCGGCGACGGCGGCGACGGACACGATCGTGATCTCTCCCGAAACCGGGCGACCTCCCCGTCGCCCACGAACCGTACCGTACGGTACGGCGTTTGTGGCGCCTTCCCTACCGCCCTCGCCGCCGCCGGTCAAGCGCCGTCGTCTGCGACCATCGGCGCGAGCGGGGTGCCGGCCACCGGGCGACGGCGGAGCCGAACGAGACCGGGCGCGCTCGCGGTTCCACCGGACGGCTCACGCGTCCGCCCCAGAGACGTGGGATCGTCGCATCCACCATCGGCAAAAATGACGAGGATAGTCACAACGGGATTGATCCCCCGCGCGAGTCGCCCTCAGATGGGGCCGCCGTGGGGGAGCGGCTCGCCCGAACGTGTCGGAGAATGGGGAAAGCGGAAGAAATCATGTCGTCTCAACTCGCCCACGCCGTCGCCGAGATGGGCCTCTCGGACTTCGAACACCACGAGGTCGTCGACGCGATCCCCGCGCTCGACGACATTCTCACCGTCGTCGCGGCCGAATTCTGCGCCCACCTGACTGCCCTCGCCGAGGCGCGGATCGACTATCGCGGCCTCGCCCGGCCGATGCGCGATCACTGGCTGCAGCTGTTGCGCGACGGCATCGACGCCGCCTACGAGCGGCGCGTCATGCGGATCGGCCTCGCCCACCGCGACCGCGCCATCGATCCCCAGACCTACGTCCTCGGTTACGGCTGGTTCGCCGCCCGTCTCGTCGAGGAGACCATGCGCCGCTCGGTGCTCGATCGCGCCGCCCTCGCCGATCTCGTCGCCACCCTGTTGCGGCTGATCTTTCTCGACCTGACTCGGGTCGTCCACGCCTACGGCGTGTCGCTGCTCGATTGAGCCTTCCGTCTCAGGTCGGCGGCCGGGCGGCCGGAGGCGCCGGAACCGCCCGCGCGGAGCCGGCCTCGGGCTCGTCGCGCTTGACCTTGTAGAGCTGGAAGTTGTGGCCGTCCCAAACGAGGTCGAGGTAGTTGGGATCCGGGTTGTCGGCGTCCCGTTCGGTGTAGAGCACGAAGACGTAGTCGTCCTCGCTGGTCCAGCGATCCCAGAAGCGCTCGCGCGGCGCGTCGTCGTCGAGCACGTAGGAGGTGGCGACCAGCTGGGAGACCCGCGGCGGCTCGCCGTCCTCGGTGTCGACCCGGTCGTGATAGCGCGGCTGCACCGTCATGATCTGCTTGCCCTGGACGGTGAAGGCGGTCGACACCAGCGCCGAGCGCTCGATCATCGCCAGACACGGCGCGTGCGAGATCGACGACTGGATGGTCTCCGTCCCCCTCGGCTCGTCGGCGACCGCCACCAGGATCTTGGCGCCGCGCGGCACCGAGGCGAGCGAGGCGCGGATGTCGGCATAGATCGCGCCGATGCGCTGCCAATGGGTGGAGACGTCGCCCACCCGCAGCAGGGCGAACCCGACCACCAGCGCCAGGAAGCCGGCCTTCGACCACTTGTCTTCCGGATCGAGCCGGACGAAGCCGATCAGCATCAGCAGCAGCGCCACCGGCATGCGCTGATCCGCCATCTCCGAGCCGAACAGCGTGTAGGGCATCGCCAGGAACACCGCGAAGCCGAACACCGCCAGCGGCAGGATCGCGCCGTGCGCCGACAGGATGCCGCGATGCAGCGCCCAACCGAAGGCGAGCGAACCGAGCGCCAGCAGCGCCAGATCGTGGGTGTCGACGTAGGTGCGGAACACCAGCTCGAGGCCGGCGATCTTGCTCTGCGAATCCCAGGCGTATTCCTGCACCAATCCCCAGGTCGCCGAATGCAGCAGCAGCGGCACCAAGGGCAGCACCGGCACGATCAGCGCGACCAGATCGACGGCGAAGGCGCGGTCGAACCGGAACCGCCGCCGGCTCCACGCCCACAGCTCGTAGGAGCCGATCGCCAGCCCGTAGAGGCCGACCGCGTAGAGATGGCAGACGTAGAGTACGAAGCAGAACGCCGCCGAGACGACGACCCGCCACACCAGGCGCCGCTCCCGGAGCCCGATCCAGATCGCCAAGCCCCACATGGCGAGGCCGACGCCGAGCAGGTAGTTCATCATCCCGAACAGCAGCACGCCGTTGTAGACGACGACGAAGGCGGTGAGCGGGAAGGCGTTCATCCGCCCGAACAGTGCCTTGTGCACCGCCATCGGGCCGGTCACCATCGCCAGCAGCGTCAGCACCGTGAACACTTGGCCGGCGCGATAGATGTCGAGGAAGCGATCGAGCACCGGCACGATCAGGTCCATCGCCAGATTGGGGATGAGCTGCCAGTCGATCCGATAGAAGTCGGAGAGCCAGGGGTCCTTGCCCTCGACGGCGATCACCCGCATCCGCGCCAGATGGTTGACGTAGTCGGCGAGCGGCGGCACGTCGACCAGGAACACCGGCACCACCACCAGGATCGCCAGCGCCACGAAGGCGATCGAGAACTCGTGTTCGAGAAGCCGCTCGACGAACCGCGCGCGCAGGCTCGGCGCGCCGGACGGATCGGAGGGCGAAGCGTCGGGAGTGGTCATGGGGTGTGAACGGATCCAACGAAGGCGGTGGCGAACGGTGCCGCCGCGACGAGGCGTTGGAACCGCAATGCGGCGAATATCCGACCGCCGCGCCGCGCGCCACCGACCTCACGAAATATTTCCCTGCCGTGGCGCGGACGCCTCGGTTTTCCCCGAAGCGACGACACCCGCCGCGGCGGCCGCGACGGGTGTCGGAGGTTCGATCGGGACGGCCCGTTCACATCGGTTCCGGCCCGCGCGCGATCGCGGCGACACCGGTGCGCGAATATTCGACGAGGCCGAGCGGCCCCATCAGATTGACGAACTCGTCGATCTTGTCCGACTTGCCGGTCAGCTCGAAGACGAAGCTCTCGATGTTGGCGTCGACGATGCGGGCGCGGAAGGCGTCGGCGAGCCGGAGCGCCTCGACCCGCGCCTCGCCCTTGCCCTTCACCTTGATCAGCGCCAGCTCGCGCGCCAGCACCCGGCCCGACACCGTCAGGTCGACGACCCGGTGCACCGGCACCAGCCGATCGAGTTGGTTCTTGATCTGCTCGATCACCATCGGCGTGCCGGTCGTCACGATGGTGATCCTGGAAAGGTGCGCCTCGTGCTCGGTCTCCGACACGGTCAGGCTCTCGATGTTGTAGCCGCGACCGGAGAAGAGACCGACGACGCGGGCGAGAACGCCCGGTTCGTTGTCGACGATCACCGAGAGCGTGTGGGTCTCGGGGGTTTCGAAGACGACCTGGGCCGGATAATGCGTGGTGTTCATGGGGGAAATCCGTTGACGCGAGAAAACGCCGGGGGATGCGGCGGGAGGCGCGCCTCCCGCCCGCGACGGGTCGTCACACCAGCATCTTGCCCTTCTCGTCGATGACGTCGCCGATGTTCTCGACCGCCTCGCCGAACAGCATCTCGTTGTGCGCCTTGCCCGACGGGATCATCGGGAAGCAGTTCTCGGCCGGATCGACGATGCAGTCGAAGATCACCGGCTTCGGCGTCTCGATCATCTCGACGATCGCCGCGTCGAGCTCCGACGGCTTGTCGCAGCGGATGCCGACACAACCGAAGGCTTCCGCCAACTTGACGAAGTCGGGCAGCGCCTCCGAATAGCTCTCCGAATAGCGCCCGCCGTGCAGCAGCTCCTGCCACTGCCGAACCATGCCCATGTAGTGGTTGTTCAAGATGAAGATCTTGATCGGCAGGCGGTACTGCACCGCCGTCGAGATCTCCTGCATCGTCATCATAACCGAGGCCTCGCCGGCGATGTCGATGACGAGGCTCTTCGGATGGGCCATCTGCACGCCGACCGCCGCCGGGATGCCGTAGCCCATGGTGCCGAGGCCGCCCGAGGTCATCCACCGGTTGGGCTCGTCGAACTTGAAGAACTGCGCCGCCCACATCTGGTGCTGACCGACCTCGGTGGTGATGTAGAGGTCTTTCTTCTTGGTCAGCTCGTAGAGACGCTGCACCGCGTACTGCGGCTTGATGATGGTGTCGGAACCGCGATAGGCGAGGCACTTGCGCGCCCGCCAACTGTCGATGCGCTTCCACCACTTCTCGATGGCGTGCTTGTCGATCTCCGGCTGGATCTGCTTCCACACCCGGATCATGTCCTCGAGCACGTGCGCGACGTCGCCGACGATCGGCACGTCGACCTTGACGATCTTGTTGATCGACGAGGGATCGATGTCGATGTGGATCTTCTTGGCGAGCGGCGCGAAGGCGTCGAGGCGACCGGTGATGCGATCGTCGAAGCGCGCGCCGACGCAGACGATCAGATCCGCCTCGTGCATCGCCATGTTGGCTTCGAGCGTGCCGTGCATGCCGAGCATGCCGAGGAACTGCTCGTTCTCGGCCGGGAAGGCGCCGAGGCCCATCAGCGTCGAGGTGATCGGATAGCCGGTGGTCTTGACCAGCTCGCGCAGGAGCTGCGAGGCCGCCGGGCCGGAATTGACGACGCCGCCGCCGGTGTAGAACACCGGGCGATGCGCCTTGCCGAGCATCTCCACCGCCTTGCGGATGGCGTCCATGTCGCCCTTGATCTTGGGGCGATAGGTCTTGTGCTGGATGTTCTTCGGGCCGACGTAGGTGCCGGTGGCGAACTGCACGTCCTTCGGAATGTCGACGACGACCGGGCCGGGACGCCCCGAACGGGCGACGTGGAAGGCCTCGTGCAGGATGCGCGGCAGGTCCTCGATCCGCTTGACCAGCCAGTTGTGCTTGGTGCACGGCCGGGTGATGCCGACGGTGTCGCACTCCTGGAAGGCGTCCTGACCGATCAGATGGGTCGGAACCTGACCGGAGATGCAGACGAGCGGGATCGAGTCCATCAGCGCGTCGGCGAGGCCGGTGACGGCGTTGGTGGCGCCGGGGCCGGAGGTGACGAGGACGGCGCCGACCTTGCCGGTCGAGCGGGCGTAGCCCTCCGCCGCATGCACCGCGCCCTGCTCGTGGCGGACGAGGACGTGGCGGATCTTCTCCTGCTTGAAGATCTCGTCGTAGATCGGCAGCACCGATCCGCCCGGATAGCCGAACAGCACCTCGACACCCTGATCTTGCAGGGCCGTGATCACCATTTCCGCTCCGGTCATCTGCCGTGACATGGGCTCTTCTCCGGTCTTTCCGCGTCTCGCCGCGTCGTCTCGATGGGTTCTAGGGGAGTTCGGGTAATAAAAAAGGCCCCGTCGGGGGCCTCGGTACGCGCGCTCGCTGATATCGCCGGAGTCTTACACTCCGTCGGCGGCGCGCGTCGTAAGTACGAGAATCATGCTGCGCGACATGGTGCGCGGATCCTTCTGGTTCGGTCGGCGCGGACGTTAGCGACGTCGGTGGACCCGGTCAAGTGTGGGAAATCACGATCACGCATCCGATTTTGCCGCACCCGGCGCCACCCCGAAGGCGACGACCGCGACGCGACTCGGTGAAAGTCGCGCCGTCCGCCGGAAGACATGCGACCTCGCTTTTGCACTCGCGGACCGAGACGGTATCCTCTCGAAAAATCGGCAGAGCGAGTCGCCGAACGTTCGGTGGACTTCGCCCCGGGAGGACGGTCCATGGATCGAGGCGCGTTTCGGCTCGGATCACCGCTGCTGCCCGAACGACCCGATTTCGGACGACCGGCGCGCGTCGTCGCGGTCGCCAACAAGAAGGGCGGCGCCGGCAAGTCGACCACCGTCGTCAATCTGGCGGCCGAGATGGCGGCACGCGGTCTGCGCGTCCTCGTCGTCGATCTCGATCCCCAGGGCCACGCCGGCCTCGGCTTCGCCCGGATCGCGCGGCCCGGCGCGACCACGGCTCACGAGGCCTTCCGCCACCACGGCCTCGGCTTCGGCATCCAGGACGGCGTCGTCGCCACCGACGATCCGATGATCGACCTGCTGCCGGCCGATCGCGATTTCGACGGCGACGTCCACGTCTCCGATCCGAAGCGCCTCGCCCGGGCCCTCGCGCCGCTGGTGCCCGGTTACGACGTGGTGCTGATCGACACGCCGCCGTCTTTCCCCCGTCTCATCGTCGCCGCGCTGATGGCGGCCGATCTGGCGCTGGCGCCGACCCTGCTCGATCCACTCTCGGTCGACGGCGTCACGCAGTTCTTGCGCGCCTATCATCGGGTGGTGGTCGAGCTCGAGGCCGCCCTCCTCGGCGCACTGATCGTCCCCACGCGGGTCGACCTGCGCTCCAACATGCAGAAGTCGATGCTCTCCACCCTCGCCACCCGCCACGGCCGGGGCGCGCTCGCCGCCGGCGTCCGCATCGACGTCGCCCTGCCCGAGGCCTTCGGCGCGCAATGTCCGGTCCGCGACTGGCGTCCCGCCGCCCGCGCCGTCACCGACTTCGCCCACCTCACCGACGACGTGCTGTCCCGGATCGGCGTCGAGCCGCACGTCCGCATCGTCGCGGCTCAGTGAGACCGAGCTCACGAAGTTTCGACCCATTCGAAACTTCGTGAGCGAAGGCAAGCCCGAACGGGCGTCGGCCGGTCAGGCCGTAACTCACGAAAGTCGGACGAGTCCGACTTTCGTGAACCCGGTATGAGACCCGGCGATCGCCACCACGTCTTTCGGGTCCG